>JBCBEA010000692.1:0-2438 GCA_038529195.1 Cyanobacteria bacterium J06600_6 | reverse complement strand
ACCGCTCACCTTGGAAAGTCCTAGACTCTCTCTTTCGTCGAGGCGATCCAATTTTTGCAGCTAATCCCAGCCTGGCTCTAACCCAGTGGTGTAATTATAATCAGGCTATTTTGAATTTTCAGCAGCGTTATAGCGATCGCTGTTTGCTATTGAATATTGCCAGCATTATTAACGATCGCCTTGGGTTAATTGATTTAGTTAATCACAAGTGGAATTTAGAATTAGGCTCACCCGCATCTTTATATCAGTCGGCAATTTTTCAGAGCGATCGAGATACTCATCGTCAAGCGCTCCTCGCTCAGTTTTTTCCCGAGGCTCTAGATTTATATCGTCAGCTACAGGCTCATGATTCAGGGGATACTCAGCCAGTTGCAGTAGAAACAGCAATTATTAAAGAACGCATTTTACAAGACTGGAGCGATCGCCAGCAGGCTATCAACAAGCTTCAACAGATGGAGTCAGAATTATCTCAACCCCAGAGAAAACTCTTAATTGCCGAGAAGAAACTTGCCAAGCTCGAAAATCTGATTCAGGCGATGGAAAGCAGTAAGTTTTGGCAATTGCGGAATAGGTGGCTGGTCTTAAAGCAAAAGCTTAACCTGGCTCAGAACGATCGCCTTTACCAAGATCGTTTAGCAGCAGCAGGTACAGATAGCAGTAATTATTCGTCTCAAGTCTATTCTGGCAAAAGTATTAGTACTCTCAAATGGCTAAAGCAAAATTTTCCTCAAAAGGCAGCCATCAAACGTTTAATTTGGAGCATTAAGTCTTTACTACCGACTCCTCCAAGTATTTCCCTTCAAGAACCAGCTCAAAGTAGCGATCCTCTCTATCAAAAGTGGCTCGATCGCCATTATCCCCATCCCCAAAAGTTAAACAAGCTGCGTAGTGCCTGTGAAAAACTAAGTTATCAGCCTCTAATTAGCGTCATCGTGCCGATCTACAATCCCGATCCTGAATTTCTGCGTCAGGCGATCGCTTCGGTACAGGCACAGGTTTATCCCCACTGGGAGCTATGTTTAGCAGACGATCTAAGTAAGCCCTACGTGCGGTCAATTCTGCAAGAGTATCAGGCAGATAGTCGGATCAAAGTTGTCCTAAGAGCCACCAACGGACATATTAGTTGCGCCTCCAATTCCGCTTTAGAATTAGCGAAAGGGGAATATATCGCCCTGCTAGATCATGACGATTTACTCGCACCCCACGCCCTATCTTCAGTAGTAGGATTACTCAACCGCCATCCCCAAGCCGATTTTATCTATTCAGACGAAGATAAGGTCAATGCCCAAAATATTCACTCCGATCCTTATTTCAAGCCAGACTGGTGTCCGGATACTTTTTTGTCACGCATGTATACCTGTCACTTAGGAGTGTACCGACGCACTTTAGTTGAAGCAGTCGGTAACTTTAGGACTGGTTTTGAGGGCAGTCAAGACTATGATTTAGTGCTGCGGGTCACAGAAAAAACACAGGAAATATATCATATTGCCGACATACTCTACCACTGGCGCATCCATAGCCAATCTACCGCAGCCTTTGCCGATGCTAAAACCTATGCTTTTGATGCGGGACAAAAAGCGATCGCCGAAGCAATCGAACGTCGCGGAGAGCCAGGACAGGTAGTTCCCAAGCCTCAGTTCCCAGGAGTATACACCGTTCGTTATCAGATAAAAGAGCATAAACTAGTCAGCATCATTATTCCCACTAAAGATTTAGCCGACACTTTAGATACCTGCCTCAAATCTATTTTTAGCTTGACTACCTATCCAAATTTTGAAGTAATTGTCATCGATAATGGCAGTACTGAAGCGGAAACTGAGCGATGTTTGGCACACTGGCGATCGCAAGAACCCGAACGCTTTTATGACTATGCCTATGATATTCCTTTTAACTACTCTGAAATTAACAATTATGCAGTGAGTAAAGCCCAGGGAGACTATCTACTTTTTCTCAACAACGATACCGAGATAATTAGCCCTGACTGGATCGAAGCTATGGTTGAGCAGACACAAAGAGAATCTATTGGCGCCGTGGGTGGACTATTACTCTATCCCGACGACACCATCCAGCACGCAGGAGTAATCTTAGGACTATTCGATCTGGCGGGACACGGACACCAAAACTTTGAGGCATCCGAGCCTGGATACATTTCCCAAATTGTTTCCACGAATAACTACTCTGCCGTTACCGCAGCCTGTCTCATGTGTCGCCGAGATGTGTTTGAGAAAGTTGGCGGATTTGAAACCCAACTAGCGATCGCTTTTAACGATATTGATTTTTGTCTCAAGCTGGTTAAACATGGCTACCGCAATATCTATTTACCCCACGTAGTTTTATATCACTACGAATCGAAAAGTCGCGGTTACGAAGATAATGCTGATAAACAGGCTCGTTTTGCGGGAGAAGTTGCCTATATGCAGTCAAAATGGCAGGATATT
>JBCBEA010000691.1:0-2443 GCA_038529195.1 Cyanobacteria bacterium J06600_6 | reverse complement strand
AATCCCAAGATATAGCCGTTAACTGCGCCTGGAGATGTGATTCATCCAAATTTTGCAACACAACTCTGTCAATCTCTGGAGGAAAAGTAGCTCTAGGAGCCACAATTTCTGCGGGAAAACTCAGGACAACAACTTTCCATTGCTTCTGAAGTAAAGCTTGAGCAGTTTGAATTGTGAGACTGCTACCGTCATCAGTTAGCAAGCAGATCTGATCTTCGCCTAATTTACAATCTAGGAGAGCAGGCTGGGGTAAATATTGCTTTTTAACTAAAAACCTTTTGATTCGAGCATGATCTAGCTTAACTAAGGGGAGATCAGGGATTTTTTTTTTGAGTAGAGGTACTCAACTATCTGTTCGGGAGTTTGTAGCTGTAGAATTTCGGCATGATCGCCTAGCTCAGAATATAAGCTGGCAAGGGAATTAGCAATTTCTTGTTTTCCTTCCCAGTCAACCCCCAAATCTGTAACTAAATTCATTTCATCATCAATTACTTCGGGGGCGTAACCAGTTTTTGCACTGATAATATTGAAAACAGATCGCCGTATATCTTCTACTTTGCTATTTGTACCATTTTTAGTAACGGAAGTAGGGCTGCTTCCATTGATGTCTGTTGATTTATGGAGAATTACTAAACTATTATCTGTTAGAGCTTTTGCTTCTCGATTTGCCATGTAGGTGGCTATTTGAGCTAGGGTGCGTAATTCCATCAGATCTTCGGAATCAACAGGCGGTAAGTCGGGAAATGACTCCTGCATCGCTCCTAAAATTTCTACCCGCTTGATCGAGTCGATTCCCAAATCAGCTTCGAGATCCATGTCTAATTCCAACATCTCAAGGGGATATCCCGTTTTATCGCTGACAATTTCTAGTAAGGATTGGGTGAGTAATTCTAAATTAACGTTTGCTACTGGCTCGACCTTGTTTAGATCTGGGGCAATTTCTTCAGGCTCGACGGGCAAACTAATTGTTACCGAATCCTCTTGAGAGACTGCCGGTGGCTGAACAGAATCGACTACTTCATTTTCGGGAGAAATATCTGGATTAGGTACGTCGTCAGCTAAAACTTGGTAGCTAACTGCACCATTTTCGGAAAAGTTATCCAGATGATTAGACTGTGGCGTAACCCTAGCAGCCAAATCCTGTGCAGAATAAGTTTCTCGCAGTAATTGAAAAAATTGCGCGGTGTATTCTCTTTGATTTTGCAGATATTGCAGTTGAGCTTGGTTGACTTCAGCCTGATGTGCTTGAAACTTCATCAGTGCAGTTTCTAAACCATTCGATACATTTTGTGGAGATCGAGATATGTTAGTTTTTGGCGTGCTGTTATTGCTGTTGTTATTTGCTTGCTGTTTGGTCATGTTTAGCTGAGATTTAGCGATCGCTTGTGACGGGGATAACTTTGGTGTGGGCAATTCGGGTGGAGCATTTTCAGTCGCTAAAGAATCAACCCGAGGCGCTGTTTGATTATCTTTTAAGGCGGCTAAAAACTTATCCTGTTGCTGCTGGCTGCCATAGTTACAGCCACTAACTTTGAGAGTTAGTCCCGATTTTGTGGAGACGGGGGCTGCTGGCGATTCTGACTGCTGGCGATCGCAATTACTCAATTTTAAACCCGTAACCCGCAACTTAATTATGGCTTCGCGCAAGGAGCGATCGCTATCTTTGCTGCGACTGGGGTTTAAGGCTACGGCGATATGAGGTTTATCTGCCAATATATCCCGAACCAGATGGGTCAAAATGCTCCTAGGACCAAATTCAACAAAGATAGAACCTCCACCACCATAAATCTGCTCGATTTCCTCCTGAAATCGAACTGGGTTGAGCATCTGATTTAACAACTGCTGCTTAATTCCTGGGACATCCTGAGGATAAGGACGGGTCGTTGTGTTGGAGTAAACGGGGATTTTGGGGGTTTGAAATTTTACCTGACTGACAGCCTGGGCAAATTTGCCTTGAGCGTGACCAACTAAATTAGTATGAAAAGCTGCCGAGACGGATAATAAAGTGACTCGATAATTTTTTTGTTCTAAAAACTGCTTGACTCCCAGAATATCTGGGCTGCTTCCTCCTAAAACTACCTGCTGGGGAGAATTCCAATTGACAATGCCAACACCAGGAAAATCAGCGATCGCCCGTTCGATTACTTTAATCTTCCCCTGTACTGCCAGCATCTTGCCTAAATCTCCTTGAGGAAGGGAAGAACTAGACATCGCCTGTCCTCTGGCTTTGGTCAGGAAAAAATAATCGCGATCGCTCAATACTCCGCTAGCCCATAATGCCGTAAGTTCACCAAAACTATGTCCCGCGACAAAATCTGGCTGGAATCCTGCTTGCTGAAGTATTTTATATAAGCCAACGCTAAAAGTACCAATGGCTGGCTGGGCATTTTCTGTTTGTCCTAAGATATTCGACTGATTCTGCTCCTGTTCGCGCTCAAAAACA
>JBCBEA010000690.1:0-2448 GCA_038529195.1 Cyanobacteria bacterium J06600_6 | reverse complement strand
GCGTAGCTTTTTAGCTCTCCTTCAATTTCTCCCGTCGTCGCATAGGTTTCTAAAGCATCAACCGAAACAGAAAATTCTAATACGCCATAGTTGAGAATAACGTTGTCGGCAGCGATCGCTTTTTGGTGGAGATATGTTTCCAAAGCCAGACAACAACTAAGCTGCAATACGCCGACAGTCAAGTAAGACCAGATGCTGCGTCTGGGAAAAATATTGAGGTAGGTCATGAACTTTGGAAATAAAGCTTAAAAACTACTCCTGTTGTAACATTTTCCCCACATCGTTTAATTTATCTCCAGAATATGAGTCAAAAAAGCCAGTTGAAAGGGGTAATAAAAATCTAAGTTCAAAATTAAATGGGCAGATCTATCGATCGCCTTTCACCTTTTGTTTTAAAATTAATTCTTCCCAACCTAGCTTCGATTTAATATCAATACTTGGCAATATGAAACAGCTTAAAGGACGAGATTTACTTGGTACTGCCGATCTCAGCACCGCAGAAATCAGCGATATTTTAAAACTGGCTAGTCAGCTAAAAAGCGGTGAAGTAGAGTTGAAATCAAATAAAGTTTTAGGCTTGCTGTTTTATAAAGCCTCGACTCGCACAAGAGTTTCCTTTACCGTAGCGATGTATAAACTAGGAGGACAGGTAATCGACCTCAATCCCAGCGTGACTCAAGTTGGCAGAGGCGAACCGATTGAAGATACGGCTAGGGTTCTCGATCGCTATCTTGATATTTTGGCAGTTCGTACTTTTGCCCAGGCAGATTTGGAAACCTTTGCTAATTACGCCCAAGTGCCTGTCATTAACGCCCTGACAGATTTGGAACATCCCTGTCAAATTCTGGCTGATTTACTGACGGTACAGGAGTGCTTTGGCTCTCTAGCAGGGAAAACCCTGACTTACCTCGGAGACGGCAATAATATGGCTCATTCTCTGCTGCTAGGGGGAGCATTAACGGGTATGAACGTCAGGATTGCTGCTCCCAAAGGCTATGAACCACTACCCGAAATCGTCGCGCAGGCGCAGAAAATTGCGGGCGATCGCTCGGAAATTATTGTGACTCAAGATGCGATCGCAGCCACCGAAAATGCTCACGTAGTCTATACCGACGTTTGGGCAAGTATGGGACAGGAAAATGAAGCCGATAGCAGAATTCCCGTCTTCCAACCCTATCAGGTCAATTCTGAGTTGCTCAACCATGCTGACTCCGAAGCGATTGTTCTCCACTGCCTACCCGCTCACCGTGGCGAAGAAATTACCGTCGAAGCCATTGAAGGCGATCGTTCTCGCGTTTGGGATCAAGCAGAAAACAGAATGCACGCCCAACAGGCATTAATGGCTAGTTTACTAGGTTTGGTTTAGATAATAATTGCAGCTAAACCGCATCTACTTTGAACGTGGGGGATGCTGAATTTAGTTCAGCATATCCAACCACGCTGTTGAAATCCATAGTTTTGAGTTAACTGTTCGAGGGACTAGGGGTTAGGGGTTGAGAAGATAAATTGCTGGTAAACAAAAACTCTTGTTCTCTATGTGGACGCGGTTTACAAGCTATTTTTAAAATCGACTCAAAAATTTTATTAGCAGAGAGGGCGAAACATATTCGCTCTTTTTTTATTGATGACACGCCCTAGCTAACATGATCTATTCCACTCTATTTGAGAGGCAGATAGCTCAAGTAATTTCTTGACTACGATGGTGCTTTTGTATAATTCAGTAGTTAGATTGGAGAAAAGATCTTTGAAGCTTGCAGACAATAAAAATCGTGGATTTATTTCAACTTTTGTCAGTGAACTATATGCAATTCTGATTGGGATTGGTATTACTTCAGTAATTTTTGAGCTAGCAATTGAGTTAGATAGCTGGCTCAAATTCGTTATGGCGATATTCGTAACAATTATAGTGACTTTGTACTGGTGGGACTGGGCAGCCTTTGTAAATTCATATTTTGTTGCTTCTTCCTCTGAATTTGTTATTGATTTTGTGACCTTAGTGACTTTGGAGTGTTTATTTGCCAACTATAGTGATGCTCAAAAATTATCAATAAATTTCTTAGCACTAGGAATCTTAGATTTTGTTTGGGTTATTAATTATTTTTCGATAACAGGGAAAAAAATTAGCTTACGCAATGAATGGATTCAACAAAAAATAGCTGCGATCCTACTCTATGGAATTAGTGTTGCTATTATCACTAAGTATTTTGGCAAATTACCTTTGGAGCTGTTATTTTTAATCATCATAACAACATGTATTTTAGTGCGCGTATTTTGCTTTAAAGGTGTTAAGAAAGAAACTTCAATTAATCTCCGAGCAGCAAATGAGGAAGATATTAATTCAATTTTAGCTATCAATCATCATTACGCTAATAATCATTTAAAAGATAAGTTTCTCTTACAAAAGTTTTCCGATAGTTATCTTCTTCAGTTGATTAATGACAATTCAAA
>JBCBEA010000689.1:0-2450 GCA_038529195.1 Cyanobacteria bacterium J06600_6 | reverse complement strand
TGCAGCAGGAGCTGCAGGTTTAACTAATCAGACTGACTTAAGCCCAGACCCAGATGCTAAGTCTGCACTGGCATCAGCATCAACATCAGCAGTAGGGTCAATTTCTGTTTCAGCAGCTACGTCAGCGTTAGCATCTGGGTCTGGGCTTAAGTCAGTCTGATTAGTTAAACCTGCAGCTCCTGCTGCAATTGTTGATATCGCAGCGGTAGAAATAGATCCAACTCGGCTGGCAACTATTTCCTGACCACCTTCAGCGGTAGCATAACCTAAATATGCCTGGGCTGCTTCGCTAGGAGTTCCCTGATAAATTAAATTAAAAGGTTGGGAAAACGGATACCGAGGGTCGTCTGGCTGAGTCGTATGCATTGTGACAATTTTCACATCATCACGATTAATGACGTCGTTTGCTACTGCATAACTGATGCTGTTGTCTCCCAACTGAGCGATCGCTGCTTCCGTACTGTCTTCCTCTAGCTGCGTTGCAGTAGCACCAGTACTAAATTCTGCTGACTGAAAAATAGGATAGTTGGGAAATGCCTGTCTAGTATCGTTAGCGTCGGGCAAGTCTACTAGCTCAATAGCGCCTGGCGCACCACCTATTTCTGACCAATCAGTAATTTCTCCGCGGAAAATCTGCGCAAACTGATCGATTGTTAGGTTTCCATCATAAGGATTGTTAGTAGAGATGATAATTGCAATTTTCTCTCTGCTAACAGGAACAGTCGCAAATCCCTTGGCCTTTTCTTCCGCCGTTAAATTGCGACCAATTGCTGCTAAATCCGCCTGTCCTTCAGCAATACGGTTTAAAGCTGCACTAGAATCTTGGGTTTCTGTTTCAATTTCAGCCTGAGGGTATTTGTTAGTAAAGCTCTCCTGCAAACTAGCGTTAATACTGTCAGTACTGTTGGAAGTCGTAATTTTAACTGTTGCGTCTTCTGACAACTTATCTGGAACGGTGAATGTAGCGGGAGCCGTATCAGATTGAGCTAACAAAAAGGCTTTAGCCGGCTTTGATACACCAACTAAAGTTAGTAATATTGCTAACGTAACTACAGAGTTATGTCTTTTATGTAACATTTCAGGTCTAAATTTTATCTGATTATTTGGCGATTAATTATAGGGGGCGCAAACCCCATATCTGCATAAGAGTTATGTTGTTTTAAGTTTTTCTTTTTAAGTAGAAACACTTACGCTATTTTAGCTAACTAATCGTACCAAAAACATCATTTTTTTTCCATAACTTGAAGATATTGATGGTTAATCTTTAAGAGAAGTTGTTATAAAAGATAATCATTTTTCTCAATTGCTGGAACTAAGTCACTGAAGCTAATATAAGTTTTTAAAATTAAGCTTATTCAGCCTGGCTTGAGATAATCAGTTAATCTACACAGTAAAAACTCAACAATTTTTAACTTTTTATCAATACAATTTTAAACAAAAAAAACAGCAGCTAAATTTAAAGCCACTGAAATTTTTAGTTCCTGCAGATTAGGTTTAATTGTGAAGAGGTTTAGACTGACGAGTGCCAGCGGTACTTGAAGCAACTGTAGATACCATCGCTGCTGCTAGTTGTTCTGGTGACACCGCAAACGGTAATCGATGAATATCTGACTGTGGTTGAGTTGCTATTTCTGTTACCTGCCGTAATTGTGACAAAGTAATTTCTCCGAGACCTAAATCTTCAAGAGACTTGGGTAAACCAATTTGCTCGTAAAATTTAAGCAGCTGCTGGCGTGCGGATATAGCCAGCTGACTGCCCTGCACCATTTCTTCTAGACGTAGCTGGACAAGGATGCCATAAGCAACTTTCTCTCCATGAAGTACATCATGAGCTGCCGTTAGATGAGTTAGACCATTATGAACTGCATGAGCTGCGACAGTGCGACAGTCCGCACCGCCAATTCCGCCAATTACCCCTGCCAAAAGTACCGTGGCGTCGACAACTTCTCGCCAGGCATCGCCATGAGGATCTGCTAAGGCGATCGCCGATTTTTGGAATAAGATATCTCGCAGAATTCTTGCCTGCTGAACGGCAGAAATGAGCAGGGTGGCACTAGAATCACCACTACTAACGGAAGCTTCATACCATTTAGCGATCGCATCACCAATTCCCGCGATTAGAGTGCGCTGAGGCGCGGTACGAATCAGTCCATAGTCAAGAATTAAGAGATCGGGACAGTTATTTAGAGTCACGTCATATTGAAATGCTCCTGCCTCTGAGTAGACATTGGAGAGAGCCGTCCAAGCTGCGCAGGTTGCCCCCGAAGTCGCTACGGTAACCGTCCCCAAACCGCACTGATAGGCAACTAGCTTTGCTAGATCTAAAGCTTTACCACCACCAACACCAATGATCACATCTGCCTGATGCTGCTGCACTGCTTCTTTTAGACGGGCGAGGGAAGATTCAGCACAGTCAGGACTATAGTTTGCTCTCTGTAGCTCCAATTTTG
>JBCBEA010000688.1:0-2363 GCA_038529195.1 Cyanobacteria bacterium J06600_6 | reverse complement strand
CGATCTAAGTTCTTAACCTTCTCGTAAAAGCAGTAGCAAATGCGATTTAAGAAATAGCGATCGCCTTCGTAATCAAATTTAGCCAGTCTCAGTTTCCTATGTAGTCTGTTATTGGATCGGCTAGTTCATGCACATGGCGTGATTGTTCTAAACCATACTCTACTGAAGTGTTGATGGATGATCGGGCGATCTCGCCATGCTACTGCGTCAGCTAGATTTGAATATTTTGGCTGATTTTGTAATGAAGATAACATTTTAAAGATTAGATTTTTAATTAACTTAGTTAAATGCGGATTAAAGAGGAAAACAATGGACTATAGTTGGTCGAAAAATCGTCGCTGTGCTGCTGTTCTAAGTTTTGATGTAGACGGAGAATCTGGCATCTTGGCAGAAGATCCCAGGATGTCTCAACGGTTGTCGGCGATCGCCTGGGCGCGTTATGGTCCCAAAACAGGTGTACCACGCATTTTAGATATGCTCAAAAAACAGGAAGTTCTCGCTACTTTTTTTGTGCCTGGCTACACCGCAGAATTATACCCAGACTTAATTAAGAGAATTAGCGATGAGGGTCATGAGATTGGCGTCCACGGCTACATACATGAAAAAATATCCACTTTAGATTTAATTCAAGAAGAAACTGCATTAGTCAAAACCTGTGACATTTTGGAGCGGATTACAGGCACAAGACCGATTGGTTATCGCGCACCACTTTGGGATGTGAATAATCGCACTCCTGAACTATTAGCGAGTCACGGTATGTTATACGACTCTTCTCTGATGGATGACGATGTGCCTTACACAATCTCCACCCCCAAAGGCGATCTAATCGAAATTCCTCCTCATTGGACTAATGATGATTGGGAACAGTTTGCATTTCATATGGATCCAAAGATTGGTAGTGGAGTCATTGAAACCTGTGCAAAAGCTTTGCAACTATGGCAAGAAGAAGTTGAAGGGATGCACCACTATGGAGGTGCGTTTATTCTAACTATGCACCCCGAATTAATTGGTAGACCAGCTAGGGTCTTGATGTTAGAAAAATTGATCGAATATATGCGATCGCTTGATGGATTATGGTTGACTACCTGTGGCGAAATTGCTCGCTATCATCAGCAACAGAACTTAGCTGCAATGTCCAAAGTATAGGTAACAAACAAGGTAATAAATAAGATTTTAATGAAGACTAATATTTCTACAACAGAGTTAAATCCTGCCTTACTGAGTAGTTTGGTGGTGACTTATGTAGGCGCAGCTTATCTTTTAGGCGTGGGGTTACTCTTTCTCCAAAACTGGCTCTTGAATACGATAGGGATAATTTTAACGATTCATAGTTTGGTTCTTTCCGCCTACCTAATTCACGAATTATTGCACGATAATATTTTTAAGCAGCGTCGTCTCAATCGGTTCTTCGGCAAGCTGTTTACTCAAATCAATGGTGCTTGCTACGCACCCTATGACGATTTGGTGGAACACCACATCAATCATCATATTTATCATGCAGACTTTGTTCCTTTTGATATTGCCAAGTTTTGTAATGAGTTGCCCAAAGCCTTACGCAGTGTTTTGGTTGCTTTAGAGTGGGCATACTTTCCTGCTTTCGAGTTTATTATGCGCTGGCGATTAATTCTGGCACCGTTACTTAATTCAGAGAAACGGCATTTACTCTGGCGTAATTTGGGCATTATGATTTTGCGTGGCAGTATTGCCGTAATCATCGCCATAATCTCCTGGAAAGCTCTGGCACTTTATCTCTTTGCCTATATTTGTTTTGTCAATTTAGTCCGCTTTGCTGATGCTTTTCACCATACCTATGACTATGCAATTACGGGAGAAGAAATTACGAAGCGCGATCGCCTTTACGAACAGGCAAATACTTTTTCTAATTTTGTTTCTCCTCAGTATCCCTGGCTAAATCTGCTTTATCTTAATTTTGGGTATCATAACGCCCACCATCATGATATGCGTTGCCCTTGGTATCGTTTGCCAGAACTACATCAGAGTCTATATGGCGAGCAGACCAAAAATATGTTGCCTCTATCAACCTTAATTGCTAACTACCATCGTTTTCGGCTTGAACGCTTATTTGGCGGGCAGGGAGATGTGGATTTAGAAAATGCAGGAATAGCAGCTTTTACAGGTGGAATCGGCGTTTCTTTATTAACTCCTTCCTGAATACAGCTAATTTATCTTTAGGGGATTTAATGCGCAGTCAGGATTGATGCTCAATCCGTGTAATTTGTTTGCAGACTAAAGACGTTCTTTAAGTCTGTTTCCGTCGATACATTATCAGGGCTATTTCATTCTAAAGAGAGATAAAACATGATTTAGGTCAAACTGACATTTGCGCTGTGCTTGAGCCATAT
>JBCBEA010000687.1:0-2459 GCA_038529195.1 Cyanobacteria bacterium J06600_6 | reverse complement strand
ATCTTTACAACGGCGTTGTAAAGATGAACAAAGCCAAACATTTTGCCTCGATAATACATCTCGGCACATTTATCTTCAAATAAACGTCCCAAGACCATATCTTCATAGAGAGTGAATCCTTCTTTTTTAGTTATCTTGACAGAATTAGCATCAAATTTAGGTAAGGCTCTTTCAGCACACATAAAGCAGTTTCAAAATAAGGGCGCAGAATCTATTGAATCACAAAATTCCAGTAGGGGAAAGTATGAACTATAGTTCTTATCTCTTAGTTTAAAAGCTTGTGAGATTCAAGCAATCTATGATTCACCCTTATCAATACGGAATCTTTCAACAGAAGAAAGTAATCCGCGAGCAATACCCACCAGACTTTGTAATGCTCCACCGACCCTTTGGGATTCATGAGATGTAGCTTGAGCAGTTAATTCCACTGACTGCATTACCTGTGCCACCGCCCTGGAGTTTTCTCTCTGTTCGACGGTATCGGCAGTAATAGAACGTACAAGAGTATCGATCCGATTTGATACCTGAATGATATCTTCTAGGGCAGTTTTCGCCTGTTCCGCTCTTTCGGTTACGTCGATTACCTCCTGAATACCTTCTTCCATTGCCGTCATTACCGACCCTGTTTCACTTTGAATTTGCAGTACAATTTGCTCAATTTCTTTGAGGGATTTACCCGATCTATCCGCAAGCTGTCGGACTTCATCGGCAACTACCGCAAAACCACGACCCGCTTCTCCCGCCTTAGCTGCCTGAATTGAAGCATTAAGAGCTAGCTGGTTAGTACGTTCGGCAATTTGCGAAATCAACAAGACGATTTTTGAAATTTCTTGGGATGCTTCCGCCAGTCGTTTTACCTTACGAGCAGTTTCCGATACCGTTTCTCTAATTTGGAAGATTCCCGATACCGTTCTTTCTACCGCTTTACCACCTTTTAGGGCAGTTACAGAAGATGAGCGAGCAACCTCCTCTGCTTCCCGAGCATTTTCGGCTACCCTTTCAATCGATTCAGTCATCATCTGTACTGAATTCAAGGTAACGGCTAGTTCTTCCGCCATCCTTAGTGCTTCACTAGACTGGTTACGGGCAAACAGTTCACTATCGGTAGAACCTTGGTTCACCTGTTCGGCTGCTTCTTTTACCTGACGGACAATTTCTCGCAGACTTTGAATGGTTAAGTTAAAGGCATCGGCAACAGCGCCTAAAACGTCGGCAGTTACGGTTGCTTGGACGGTTAAATCCCCTCTAGCTGCACCTTCCACATCATCCAGCAGCCTGATTACCTGACGCTGTAGATCTTCTTTTGCCTGTTCAGTTTCTTCTGCTCTTCTTTGAGCTTCTTGGGTAGTAGTTAGGATCACCCGCGTCATGCGGTTAAAGCCAGAGGCTAGCTGCCCAAACTCATCCTGAGAGTATACGGTTGCTTTCGCATTTAGATTACCCTGATAAACATCATCAAACTGATCCTGTAAATCTTGACTGGTTTTAATAATATGCTTGGTGGTAATATTGCCAACTGCTGCTGCTGTTCCCGCACTGGACAATCCTGCGACTAAAGCCAATAAAATACTGCCAGGAACTCCCTCTTTCATAGTTCGTTCTGAGTTGCGCGCCATCAGATTAGAGCCGATTAGACCAATTCCCAAAACGGCGATCGCCGAAACTATTCCTGTAACGCCAGCAGTAGTTAACTGTTTTTTCCGAATTGGGGCATTGATAAAACCAGCCAAGGCGCCTTGCGTGACTTCGATCTCCACTTCTTCCTTCGGAGCTACGAAAGTCGTTGTGCTGCTGCTCACATCACTGATGGCAATCTCATCAGCCTCGAACTCATCGGATTCAGCGACTATATTGCTGGAGAGATCCATACTATTGCTGGGATCTTCTGCCACGTTGAATAGACCAGTATCAGGAAGACCCTGCTCTAGTTCTTCAAGATCGAAAAAGCTGCTGTCAATCTCATCAAATTCTAGTTCATCTTGATAATCGACCCCTTCCTGTCCGGGAAGATCGTCTATACCATAATCCTCGCCCTCAGCCATAGAAAAAGGTTCGGTCAAAACAGTGTCGACTTCTAATTCTGAGCTATCGTCATAATCGTTCTCATAATTTTTATGGCTAGTTGCAAAATCAACTTCTGTATAATCGGGGAGTTCATGTTCATCCTCATCAACCATAAAAGTAGAGCTATTATGGATGTTGGGTTTGTCTGCCACCAAAGATTCTGCGTCTGCCACCTCCGATTCTGATTCAGGCTCAAACTGAGCAAAAGGATCTTCTATTTCTTCTGACTCCATTGACTCTAGCTGCTCGACTTCTGACTCCAGCAGGTCAAAAGGATTATCGTCAGTTTCTTCGAGGCTAGGAATAAAGCTGTGGTCGATATCCACGTTTGCAGCTGCATCATCTAACTCGGACTCGTATGCTTGACTAATTGCAAAATTATCGTCTTCAAAACC
>JBCBEA010000686.1:0-2465 GCA_038529195.1 Cyanobacteria bacterium J06600_6 | reverse complement strand
TTTTCATGGTGCAACAGTACACACTGTTTTAGGTTTAAATTCTGTTACATATAACTATTTGTCCTATAGCCTAACTTGTTTAAATGAAGCAATAAGATTAAATCCTAATATGTTTCACTATTATTCCTTAGCAGGTGAAGTATTACTAGCTCAAGGAGATCTTCTTGAAGCAGAAGCAGCATTTACTTTAGCATTACAAAAAAATCCAGTGGATGCTAGATCTAATTGGATGTTGAGTTTTATATATTCAACTAAGCAGCAAACTCTACAGGCAAATCAATATTATATAAATGCCAACCAAATATATTCTAATGTGCCAGCAGTACCTATAACATCAAGCAATCCTTCGAGTTCAAATTGGCTAACTGTAGCAGTTCAGGTCACTACTATTGCAAGAAATTTAGCTCCATTTGCAGAGTCTCTTTTTCAAATTTGGGAATAAAAATTAAATTGATTGATATTTATTATACTTTTTTCATATATCAGAAGACTTATTAAAAACATTATCAATAGAAACACCATTTTTTGACCAGTTTTTAGCCATATTATCAACTAAACAATAAAAATTAAATTTATCAAAATCACTCATTTCTAAATCACGTAAGAAATCTTGTATATGTGATGCTCTTATATAAGCAACTTCCTTACGTTTGTCTTCAGATATTGAAGCAGCAAAAGTAAATACTAGAATGGCGTTTTTCCAGATTGACGTACCAAGAGATTCAGTTAAAAGTTTAAGAGTACGTTTTTCATCAGCGCGAAATCTAGTTTCATCAAGACGACTAACATACAAGGTAGTGTGAATACGATCTAGCTCAATATTCTCCCTAATCAATCTTAGATAATTTAAATCGCATTCTTCATCATCTTCAGCTAAACCAGGAGTATCAATAAGCTTAATATCTCCAAACATTGTTTTATAGGCATAGTAATCAACCATTTTTGTACAGGCTTCGTATCTTGAGATTTTGGCAATGTGTCTACCAAAAACAGAATTGATAAAACTAGATTTACCAACTCCCGTTCGACCAACAAGAAGATATTGTCGCATTTAAACTCTTTGCTAATCCCACAACCAAGCAAGCAAAGCGACTCCCGCGCCTATCGCTCCTCCTGCAACAGTTCCAATTCCTGGTATTACAGAACCAATAGAAGCCCCCACAATGGCTGATGCAGGAATAATACTTGCATTAATCGTTTTCTTAATTTCTTTTTTCTGAGCTTCGTTTAACTCGATTCTTGGTTTAGACTGTTGTTGATTTTTGACTGACTGATTATTAAAATCGGGTTCAAAAGAAGAAATATTCCCTTGTGGAGCAATAAATTCAGCAGTTGCAACCAAGAAAGAAGTCAAACCATTTTGTGACATTCGCGTGAAAACTTTAGTATAAAGTTCGCCAAGCCATTTTTTACCATCAGGAGTGGTTTCACTATTATTATCCACAGCAACAGATGGAATATTATTCGCAATTTTAGTCGATTTGGTTTGTTTCTCTATCTCTTTACGAATTAACTCTGTCCTCTTGTCCAGACGAGCATCATATTTATCTTGTTTAACATTGTCGGCAAATGTAAAAACTATCACAGCATGTTTCCAGACATCTACCCCAAATGCTTGAGTAATCAACTTGATTCCTCTTTTCTCATCACCAGTTACTCGGGTATCATCTAGTCTGCTTACAAACCACATCGAGTCGATTTCTTTGACTTGAGAAAGCATTAAATTAAGATATTCCGAATCGTTTCCCTCTTCCTCAAGATCGTCACAAAGCCCAGGAGTATCAACTACGTTGAATTTGACACCATTCATTTCTGAAGTATACTCTTGAACTATTTTCGTAGTAGCTTCAAAATCACCAACTTTGGCAATTTCTTTACCCATAAGGCTATTAACTGTACTTGATTTACCTACACCAGCACGACCAACTAACAAGAATGTAAATTGCTTGTCTTTTGCATTGTGAAGTTTTTGTACTAGCTCTTGCAAAGGATTATTTATCTGTTCCTGATCCATCATTAAATTCCCGAAAAAAGCTTAATTTATTCAAAATCAATACAAATAATAATGTTTAAAACTGGCTATTAATCCTGAATAGAAGGATTGTCTCATGAAAAGTCTTGTAATTATAGTCGAAATTTCACTACCGAGCGTCAGGGAACAATTTCCTCTGTTTTTGTATCACCAATGCCGAGAACATTGCTATACCTAGCTTATAGTCACGTAGCCATAAAACTATTTGCCAAATTCAACTTGAAAAGATCGCTCTTTCTGACTTACTGATTGATATTGTATTTTCAAATCAGCATTCGCAATAATATAACGTGCAGCTAGTTCAAAATCAAAATCAAAAGTTTGCGTATAAGTATTTGTTAAAGTATATTTTTCTATTCTATTTTGATTAAATTTTCTACTTTCAAAAATAGAAAGCAATCTACTATCATCAGAAAACCAAAGAGAATTTTCT
>JBCBEA010000685.1:0-2473 GCA_038529195.1 Cyanobacteria bacterium J06600_6 | reverse complement strand
TTATTGGCTGGCTAAAAAATTACGGCTGGGATAAACTGCGATCGCTTTTTGGACAAGATAAATTAGTGACCTACCCCAGTTTGGCAGAAGATCCAGAGACGCAGCAGGAACAAGATCGGATATCGGGTCAGTAAGTTTGCTTTGCAAATTACAGTAGTTAGTTAATGGTTAATGGTCAGTGGTTAATGGTCAGTGGTTAAGCAATGAGCAAAATATTAGAAATTGAAAATTTGACCGTCAGTTTTGATGGCTTTAAAGCCCTAAATAATCTCAACTTCAGCATGGATGCGGGAGAGTTAAGGGTCATCATTGGACCTAATGGCGCAGGGAAGACAACCTTCTTAGATGTAATTACAGGCAAGGTACAGCCGACTCAAGGTAGGGTTTTGTTTAAGGGTAAAGACCTAAAGAAAATACCAGAATACAAAATAGCGAGAATTGGCATTGGGCGTAAGTTTCAAACTCCAAGGGTGTATCTCAACCTCACCGTCAGAGAAAATTTAGATCTTGTCTGTAACCAAAATAAAAACGTCTTTTCTACCTTATTTAGTCGTCCCAACAGCAGCGAACAAAGAACCGTAGCGGGATTATTGGAGGTAATTGGCTTATTTAGTAAAGCCAATCAAAGTGCCAAATTACTCTCCCACGGAGAGAAACAACGACTAGAAATCGGCATGCTGGTGGCGCAGTCTCCAGACTTACTCTTAGTAGATGAACCCGCAGCAGGCTTAACCGACGAAGAAACCGAAAACGTTGGTGCATTACTACTTTCTCTAGCCGAGAGTCATTCAATTATTGCGATCGAACACGATATGGAATTTGTCCGTCAGATTGCTAATGATAAGGTGACGGTACTGCATCAAGGATCTTTATTATGCGAAGGCGCAATGAGCGAAGTGCAAAATGACCCCCGCGTAATTGAGGTTTATTTAGGAGAAGCGCCAGAATAGGTAAGAGGTATAAAATGGTTAGTCCACAGTCTTTAGTTGAAGAGCAACAGTCTACAGATCTAATGTTGAGAATGTCCAACCTCAACGTCTATTATGGCGAAAGTCATATTTTGCGGAACGTCGATCTTAGTGTCCCTGTCGGACAAATGGTCTGCTTGATTGGGCGTAACGGCGTAGGTAAAACAACCTTGCTTAAAACCATTATGGGCTTGTTAGCCTCTCGCACAGGAGAGATATTTCTAGGAGACAAACCCCTCTCTAAACTATCTCCAGACCGCAGGGCAAAATTAGGGATCGGCTATGTACCTCAAGGACGAGAAATTATTCCTCGCGTCTCCGTCAAAGATAATCTCTTGTTGGGTTTGGAAGCCAAACCCGAAGGCAGAAAAGCCAAAGCCACAATTCCCGACGAAATATTTGAGCTATTTCCCGTACTAAAGACAATGCTATCCCGTATGGGAGGTGACTTAAGCGGAGGACAACAGCAGCAGTTGGCGATCGCCCGTGCCTTGATGGGCAAACCCCGTTTACTTGTCCTTGATGAACCCACAGAAGGTATTCAACCCTCAATTATTTTAGAAATTGAAGCAGCCGTCAAAAGAATTATCGCCGAGACGGGAATCTCCGTTTTATTAGTTGAGCAGCACCTACATTTTGTTCGCCAAGCCGATCGTTATTATGCTATGCAAAAGGGCGGGATTGTAGCCTCTGGTAGCACTGATGAACTCAGCCAGGAAGTAATTCAACAATTTCTTGCCGTATAAAAAATACAAACTGCTGTACCTTTCATACCTGCTACCAACGAACCACTATCTAGTTTTCCACTTGACTTACTAGGGGTCAATATCTTCTAATGTTTTAGTACCTATGTTCTCAGAAACATACTCTAAAAAAAGCAATGGAAAGTCTTACCCCAGCTCAAAAAGAACTGTACGATTGGCTGATTGAATATATCAAATCCACTCAACATGCACCGTCAATTCGGCAGATGATGAAAGCGATGAATTTGCGATCGCCTGCCCCAGTTCAAAGTAGGCTGGAAAGATTACGTAATAAGGGATATATTGACTGGATTGATGGTAAAGCTCGCACAATTAGGATTTTACATCAGCCAGAAAAAGGGTTAGCGATCGCTGGAGAAATTGCTGCGGGAGGCTTAGTAGAGCCATTTAACGATGAAAAAACGAGGCTTGACTTGTCAGATCTTTTTGCTCAATCAGACTGTTATGTCTTAAGAGTCGTTGGTGACAGCATGATCGAAGATCTAATTAATGAGGGAGATTATGCCATTATGCGATCGCTATCTGACACAACAGAAGTGAAAAATGGCGATATCGTTGCTGCCCGAGTTTCAGGGTATGGTACAACTCTCAAACATTTTTATCAAGAACAAGAAAAAATAACTCTTAAGCCTGCAAATCAAAAATATAAGCCAATTAAAGCTGAAGCTGAGAATGTTGAGATTCAGGGAATACTGGTTGGTGTATGGCGATCAATGGATAATTAGTTAGTTGTTAGTTGTC
>JBCBEA010000684.1:0-2474 GCA_038529195.1 Cyanobacteria bacterium J06600_6 | reverse complement strand
TTTGGACTCCCACTGATTTTGGCTCAGATTCAGAATCGGATGGCGGAATTAAAGTAGAGGTCAAATCGATTCAACTAGAAGGAGGACAGCTTTCCCTAGTCGCATTTAATTCTCAAACAGATAGCCTTAATCCTGCTGTCATAGCTGCCATAGAGCGGGTTGAGATTCGTCCTGTAGATAAGGCGATCGAGTTTGATGCGATCGCCGAATTGCTTCAGGGAGGCAAATTTACGATTGATGGCAAGGGCTATAGCGATACGGGCATTATTGATTTGGAGGTGATTGCTCAACAGTTAGAAGCTTCTGAGGTTAGCAACCTGCTCGCACTGCCGATTGAGTTAGGAGAGGGTAATTTAGACGGCAGTCTGGGGGTGAGGCTGACTGATAGTCCCATGCCCGAATTAAACGGAGAGCTGGATCTAGAGGATGTAAGCCTACAAATTCCTGGCTTGGTCAAGCCATTTAGCGGTAGTCAGGGAAAATTGAGCTTTCAGGACTCCAAGATCGAGCTAAGGCGTATTTCTACCAATTTTGGTGAGGTGTCGGGGATTGCTACGGGGAGTTTGGATTTATCTGAGACAGGAAATTATCAGATTGATACTCAGGTTAAATCAATTGCAGCGCAAAAAGTTTTTGATGCCCTGGAATTAAACGCCCCTGTGTCAGTTAAGGGGAAAATTAAGGGAGATGTAGCAGTTAGAGGTAGTTTAGAAGCCCCTGTAGTGAAGTTCGATCTGGCGAGTACTACTCCTAGTCAAATTGACAAGGTAGATTTTCAGCAAATTGACGCAGATTTAGAGTTGATCGGTACAACTCTAAACGTTAGACAGTTTACCTCTTCACCAAAAGGGGGGGGGACAATTGCTGGTAACGGCAAGCTGGAGCTAGACGGATTACAAAATTTGGCTTTTAACGTCCAGGCAGAAGGCGTTGAGGCAAAAGCGATCGCCCGTAACTATAATCAGCTACCCGTAGATATTGGTAAGGTTTCGGGACAAACAAATATTTCAGCTCAGGCGGGAGATTTGACGACTCTACGTTTTGCTAACGGTGACGCTAGTTTTGAACTAGGTAACGGCATAGTTGACGTGGATGACCTCGACTATGGCAACGGCATCTGGACATCAGAGGTTACCGCTCAGGGAGTTGAGTTTGGCAGTTTACCAATTGGCAAGGGCAGTGCAGATACCATTGCTGCGGGATTAGTAGACGGCGTGTTTGACGTGCAGGGAACTAGCGATCTGGGTAACTTGAGTCAGGTAGAAGCAACGGGTACAGCGAGTTTAAATACAGTGGGGGGAAAGATTGCCATTCCCCAACTCAGTTTGACCCAGGGAAGCTGGAAAGCAGATGCCAAGACGCAGGATTTGCAGCTTCAGCAATTATTTGTCGATTTACCCAATGAATTTGACGATGATTTGAGCGGAGAGTTTTATCTGACGGGCAATATTCCCGATCAGGCTGTGCCTCAAACTCTCATTAATGGTTTTGGCGATTTGACCTTAGCATCGGGAAAAGTCAGAGTAGAAGACCTGAAAATTGTAGACGAAGACTGGACGGCGATCGCTCAGGGGAAGAATCTTAAGTTAAAAGAATTAAGCTCTAGCACCCCCGATCAGTTTGCAGGCTTGGTCAACGGCAGGTTAAAGCTGGCAGGAACAACGGACAATATTACTCCCGAAGGTATTAAGGCTAATGGCAACGGTAGTTTAACTCTGCCCGAAGGTGTGTTTCAAGCACAGGAGTTGGCGATCGCCGAGGGCAAGTTTAAGGCTCAGGTAACTCCCCAAAAGGTAGATCTAAGTTTATTTGCCGATCCTAATTCTGACGACCTAGAACTTAACGGTAAGCTGGGAGGCAAGCTAGCGGTTACCGGTGCAGTAGATAATCTCAGTCCGACTGCCGTATCCGCCACGGGCAACGTCAGCTTTAGTCAGGGAATTGACCTGTTAGAACAGCCTCTATCGGCAAAGGTGGCATGGAATGGCAAGCGTTTAGATGTCTTAAGTGCTATGGGTGAGGGTTTAGAGGCGCAGGGATATGTGGTCTTAGACGCAGCTTTTTTTAGCGACATTGAAGATAAGCTGGCTGCGGTAGATTATTTTGAATTTGATGTAACCGAAGCTCGCTGGATTGACGTACGGAAACTACGTTTGACCCTGCCGAGTTGGGCAGCTAATCTTGATTATCGGGGTCGGGGGGACTTTGCGGGCAAGATTAGCGGGATACCTGCGGAGATGAAGATTGCGGGTAATTTCGGTCTGAAGAATTTTCGGGTAGAGGATCTAGATTTTGCGAATTTTTTGGCGGGTAATGTGCTCGTATCTCCAGATACGGGAGTCAAGCTGAATCTACAGGAAATATTAACAGGACCTCTTTTACCCGTTGGGGAGAATTTTGGCGCACAGTCCCAGCCTTTAGACAAAATTGAGCTGGTTTTAGATCGGAACTTTTCGCCTTTAGCTTTTGCGATC
>JBCBEA010000683.1:0-2474 GCA_038529195.1 Cyanobacteria bacterium J06600_6 | reverse complement strand
TATGCAGTAAAGATCTTCAAGCAGTACGGCGATGATGCCATTGGCATTGTTACTACTAATCCCTATCAACTGGCGATCGATATATTTGGCATTGGCTTTTTAACTGCGGATAGAATTGCGGTTAATGTGGGGGTCTCCCCCTGGTCGAAGTATCGCTATCGGGCTGGGGTTCTGCACGTTCTGGACAAGGCATCGGAAGACGGTCATTGTTATCTGCCCGAATCAAAACTGTTTCCCTGCACTCAAGAGTTGTTAACCACAGAGGAACATCAAGCGGAATCAGAAGCGATCGCCTCTGTCTTGTCAGAGATGGTGAAAGAAGAACAGCTCGTTAAAGAAGTAGGTGATGAACCTGAAGATTTACTTTGCTATAAGCCTACTTTCTATCATTCAGAACGCCATCTAGCTAAATTACTCCAGCTGAAATTAGAAAATGGTCTTGCTGTAGATGAAGAGAGAGTTAAAAGTTGGATTTCTCGGTTTACTGCATCGAGAAAAATAGAACTATCTCCCTAACAGTATGTGGCAGTAGAAATGGCAGCTAAGGAAAAGGTGATGATTCTCACTGGTGGTCCAGGTACGGGTAAGACTTTTACCGTCCGCACTATTGTCAGTCTTTGGCAGGCGATGGGTAAAAAGATTGCTTGTGCTGCACCCACTGGCAGAGCAGCTAAAAGACTGACAGAAATGACGGGAATTGAAGCTAAAACTCTCCATCGTTTATTGGAGTTTTCCCCAAAAACTATGAGGTTTAGCAGGGATATGAACAATCCCCTACCCCACTATGCCATTGTGGTGGATGAATCGAGTATGGTGGATTTATTTATGGCTCATTCTCTTCTTAAAGCCATCCCTAAAGATACTCTTTTACTAATGGTGGGAGACATAGATCAATTGCCTTCTGTTGGTCCTGGTAATGTTCTGCGAGATTTAATTGGTTCGGAGAAGATTCCCGTGGTGCGTTTGACTCAAGTATTTCGTCAGGCAGCGGAAAGTGCGATTATTACTACCGCCCATCAGATTAATCGGGGTTTTTATCCTCAATTGGAAAGGGTTTCAATGAATTCTACCTCTGATTGTCTCTGGCATTCAGGGGGTACGGAAGCGGAACATGGGGTACAAACCATCTGCGATTTGATCGAGCATTTTATTCCTCGTGCTGGATTCAATCGGGCCACTGATGTCCAAGTGCTATGCCCCATGACCAGGGGATTGATAGGGACGAGGAATATGAATAAGGTGCTGCAACAATTAATTAATCCTCCTAGAGAAGATAAACCAGAAATGACCTGGGGAGATAAGACTTTGCGGGTAACAGATCGGGTAATGCAGCTAAAGAATGACTATAACAAGGAAGTATTTAATGGGGATTTGGGGACAATCTTAGAAATTGATCGAGTTGAGAAAAAGCTCTTTATCGATTTTGATGGCAGGGAAGTAGATTATGATTTTGCCGACTTGAATGAGATTACTTTGGCTTGGGCGACATCAATCCATAAGAGTCAGGGTTCGGAATATCCTGTAGTTATTTTGCCTCTCTATACTCAGCACTACATGATGCTAAGTCGTAATTTGTTCTACACAGGTCTTACTAGGGCGAAACAGTTAGCTTTGATTGTGGGGTCGGAAAAAGCTATTGCGATCGCTGTTAAGCAGGTTAGGCAAATGCAAAGATATACCAGATTGGAAAATAGGTTGGGTTGATTCTTAATTGTAAGAATGCCAATATACATGAACTACCCTATCGCCAAAAAAAGCTAAAATAAGACTAACATTTCAGACTTTTTTCGACTGTGAACTTATTAATTGTAGAAAGTCCTGGCAAAATCAAGAAGCTCCGCAAGATTTTGGGGTCAGGATGGAATATCAAAGCATCGATGGGGCATTTTCGAGAACTAGCCAATGATGGAGAGGACAACCTTGGTTTTGATCTCTGTGACCAGAGCATTAAAATGAGGTTCAAGCCCAAAGATTCCAAATCTTCAAAATTCGTTTCCGAGCTAAAAACCTCAGTCAAGCAAGCAAGCCAACAACTCATTGCGGGTTTTCAGTTTCGTCGAGAGAAAATATGAAACATCAAAACTAAATCGAGGATGAAATTAGCCTAAAAGCTCTGTTTTGATATTTTCCTTGGCCATTTTATCTGTATTTCCAGTTTCCAAGCACGATAAATTGAGGTCTTTAGAAACAAAAACCTAAACTGCACACATTAAGAGAAAATCAACTCTGACAGAAGTGTCGAAGATTGATCATGGTGTATGCCAAAGTTTTTAAGGCATAGTGAAGCTCACTAATTCGTTCAAAACGGAGCAATAAACGCTTGAATTTATCCTCCCAGGCAAATACTCGCTCAATAGTACGAAATCTCTCTTTAAATATCGCAGGTACAAAAAGTCTGGAAGTGTTGCAAAATCCTGAAACTGGTATGTAGTAGTATTTGATTACTATATATTGTGACTATTGAATGAATTCAA
>JBCBEA010000682.1:0-2478 GCA_038529195.1 Cyanobacteria bacterium J06600_6 | reverse complement strand
AATCGTACTGTTGCCATGTTTGTCCCGGTAGCAAATTTTTCGCTTTGACCAGAACGTCACTACGATAGCCAGGCTCTAGCTCGATCGCATTCCAACTGTCTAGTTTGCCTAAAGCAATACCATCAACGGCAATTTCGTGTAGCTTAAGAGGTCTATGATTACTGCGTAATTCGACATTAATTCTTTCCCTGACTCCCGCATGAACAAAACGCCAGCGCTGCACTTCCCCTGGACGCATAGTAATTACAGGGACAATCTGACCGTTAATCGTAATCCGACGCTGAGAATTTTCCCATTGTTCGGGCTTAAACTCACTATAGTTTTCTATTTTGCCCTGTTCATCGTAGGCAATCTGTTGCAAAACAAAAACCCGATCGGCAGCAGCAGCAATTTCAGGGATATTATCTAACCCTCCTTCAATAATTAAGGCTCCAGCCATTCCGCTAGATACCTGCAGGGCGGTTGCACCATGCAGGTGGGCATGATACCAAAAAGTTCCTGTGGGGTGGTCTGGGGGGACTCGAATGTTAACTACGTATTCAGGTGCAGGATCGGCTGCGGTACTTCTGGGATTCATCACCCGCAGAACATTATCACTACAGACACCAGGGTCAACATGTAAACCATGAGTATGGAAATTAGTAGTATTAAAACTATGGGGTGTGTTGCTGATGTGCTTGGCTAGCTCATATTGACAGCCATCAGGAGCTTCAATAATCCCTCGCGAATTGGCGGAAATATGCTCCTCTGGAGGCAAATCATTAATCAACTTCAGGTTGATCGTATCCCCTGGTTTAACCCGTAAAGTAGGTCCAACTAGCTGACCGTTATAAGAACGGAGGTGAACCTGACAGTCTGCAATTTGGCGATCGCTATATGCAACGGTGAGAGTTGTCTGTAATTCACCATTTTCTGATTCAATTAACTGTGGATTAGCAAAAGGATGACCTGCGTAACTAGGATTGTTGATATTGATCGCCTGATATTCACAACCAGGACGAGCCAAAATCGTATCTGTCACGTCTGCAGCAGAGGCAGAATCAAGAGGAAATAAAAACAATAAAACAGACAGTGTAATTGCTAATAATATGTTCATGGTTAACTCTATGTTGGAGTTAGGAATTAGGGGACTGGGGATTCGGTAGCCCATCTAAATGGTTTAATCTCGCGTGTCTTGACTCGCAATATTTCCTCAAGCCAAATTACTCAGAAAGCTAATGCTAGGGGCGAAGAAATACTCTCCTCCCTGCATAAAAACCCAGAGTTTAAAGCCATAATCTTCTGTTTCTGGCTGACCCCACTTCTGCGGATATTTCTGAACTCCTTCTGGCTGACCAATGACAGGATCGGGTCCTACGCCGACGTTGACAAAGCGATTGGCGTTTGCCCAGCGGGACTGCATGAAGTTAAACTGATTTTCAATATTTGACTGAAAACAAAGAAACAACAGCCCCGAACCTGTTTCTGGCTCTTGCGCTGGATCGTTTTCTCCGTAGCTGATTGCTCTGCGGACAATGCGATGACTTCTTTCAACGGTCAACGCTTCTTCAAAACCAGGAGAAGATTCAACTCGACCCGTATCTCCACGGGGGTTAGTTTTCCGAATATGAGCATGAAAAGGACATTTGCTCGCTGTCACATCTTCATCGTAGTTAAAGTTCAGCGGTGGAGTAATTGGACGAGTCGGCTGCTCCGATTCACTAACGGGAGTACCATCAGGAAAGCGACCCATAACCAACGCTCCTGCCAATTCATCATCGGTATCTAGCTGCTGTGCCAGTTGCTTCTGGTCTTCGCGGAAGGCTTTGACGTTTTGTTCCAGCTTGCGATAGACAAGATAGCTGCCATAGCTGTCTGCTGTTCCACCATTTGGATCTTTGACCAGTACCAAATCTAATCCTGCTCTCGAATCCCACTTATCAAAACCCTGGGGGGCAACCTTCTCAATATCACGCTGGAGAAACAGGGGTTGACTCACACCATCAACAAAACCAAAGTGTTCGATCGCCTGATGGTTATTATTTCTGATTACAAAACCGTCTTCCCGATGGAGAATATTGGCTACGGGACGGAGTTTTGCCGTTACTTGATTGACTAGCTGTAGCAACTGATTGAGATTATCATCAGCAAGCAAAATAAGAGCGTGGATCTCTTGTTTAAATCCCTCTTCCCAGACGGCTACTTCAGGATCTCCTAAAAATTCACGGATCTGAGAGTTTTTCATCCCCATCGTAAAGGGTTGGTCTTTAGGGACTTGAAACGGCTCGTAGCCCAAGGCTTCGTAACCAAAGCGAGAAAGATACACATTCGCAAAAATACCGCCACAAATACCGTTTTGCCTGTAATTTATGGCTTCGTCTGACTGTTCTTGCGCCGAGGTGACATGAGTCTGAGTAAAAGCGCGAATCCATTCTTTAGCTTGAGCTATGCGATCGCTTTGCCACTGCAAGAACAAATGTACGCTATGCGATCGTCCGT
>JBCBEA010000681.1:0-2479 GCA_038529195.1 Cyanobacteria bacterium J06600_6 | reverse complement strand
TATTTTTTCGGAGAAATAGCTGTTAATATTAGTTGAATTATACTTATGTTTATATTTATCTTAATTTTAACAGCTATTTCTCCGAAAAAATACTGATAGAAGAAATAGAGGGGCAGTAATTTAAGCTATTGAAAATAAATTACTAAGGCATTTCAAGAATTTAGTCAGGATTCAGGCTTTCCAATCTTAGCGATCTCACAGATCAAACGGCAGAAAAAAGCTACTAAAGTAAAAGGACTCTACCTTTATAGACTAATTAAGCTTAAATTAGTTCATTTAGTCTGCTGAAAATAATCTTTTTTTTCCCAGACGGGACATCAAAAAGGTGCAGGTAATGAAATAGCCTGTTGTGGTGATAGCATTCGCAAACAGAAAACGAAAAGAAATAATTTCGGTTGCAGAAGTCGCGCCATAGGAAAATAGAATGTAGGAACATAACCAAACTAAGGCAATATTAATCGCTTGCCGACTTGCTTTTTTTTGCTGCTGTAGCCCAGCATAATCGGCGAGAGGGTTGCTTTGGCAGTCGCGAGAATCAAGCTCTCTAGTCTGGTAGAGAGTCCAGGCTGCAGGAATAGTACCAACTAAAGGTAAAAAATAGATCCAAAGCTGGAGATGTTTCTCGGTTTGCTGTTTAGTAGATGAATAACTGCTCATAAGGCGATCGATTTACGAGTTACACAATGACACTAATGAAAGATCGAGTCAGCGCAATTGTTTTGGCTGGTGGAGAAAGCACCCGTATGGGTCAAGACAAAGCTTTATTGGCTTTGGGTAGCCAAACGCTACTAGCACATGTTTGTCGAGTAGCGAGAGAATCTACGGTTAAAACCTATGTTGTTTCACCTTGGATTGAAAAGTATCAGCATTTTTTGACTGATGATTGTCAGCTTGTCAAAGAACAGTTAGCTTTAAGCACTACTTCCAACACTCCCCTGATTGGTTTTACTCAAGGATTGGAGCTAATTGAAACGGAGTGGGTATTACTACTGGCCTGTGATCTGCCTCACTTATCTTCGTCTCAAGTAAAACAGTGGTTATCAGCTTTGACAACAGTATTACCCACAGAAATTGCTTTTTTGCCTCGCAATCCCAAAGGATGGGAGCCTTTATGTGGTTTTTACCGACGTAACTGTTGGTTTTCCTTAAAAGAATATATTCAATTGGGGGGACAGTCTTTTCAAGCTTGGTTAGTGCAGCAGAACGTTCGAGAATTGAAGCTGAACGATCGCCGTTGTCTATTTAACTGTAATACACCCGAAGATTGGCAACTTGTTCAAAATTAGAGATGAGCAATAATAAAGATTTCGTCAGCTAATTCAACCTTTGTTAGTAGGTTTTTGGCAGGTAAATATATAAAATAATTAAAATCCAAATAACTATTCAAATCTTAAAATTTCTAAATATGGCAAAACCTAGTCAGGCTCACCTAGAGCGAATTATTGATAAAAATGATCCCGTTGAGGAACGACAAAAAATTCTGAGTCAAATGCAATACTATATGGGAGCAAAATTGGTTGAAGTAAGAATCAATCCTCAGAAAGTAACTTATCGTTGGTCGATTGAAAACCAGGATAATAAGCAAATTTGTAAACTCAGCGCTTTTTGGGGTGAATCTAAACGCAAATTGCTTTCGGGAGAAGAACCTCTTTCAGGAAAAGAATTGACTAGCTGTGCAGGGGCTAATGCATCGGGTGGATTAGAAAAAGCAGCCCTGCTGTGTGGTTTTGGCTCAGATACTGTGACTTTTAAAACGAAGCTACGAGAAACAGCGGAAGAACTCAACATTCCCGTGGAGTCATTCAAACAGCTGTTAGCTTAAACTAGATTTGTCGATCGCCAACAAAAACTTTGCCAGCTTCACTAGAGAAACTGGACAGCAGGAATGCCCGAGCCTGACAGAGAGAATAGAATTAAAACTAAAACCTCTATGGCTTGATGACAGTGAATAGCGGAAGTTGTGTCAGGAGCAGCTAAGTTTTAACAGATAAGGGTTTTTGCTCAAGACTAGCAGGTTTTCTTTGGGCAAGGTTGCTAGTCTGGTTTGCTTTAACTGGAGTTAGATTTACCGCACAGGCTTTCAGTTCTGGTTCGAGAGAGATCGGACAGCTTTCAGGATGAGTTAAGAGGTTTGCTTCGCCATCATCCGTCCATAATGCTCCCCAGTGCATTGGCACAAAAACTGTACCAGGGACGATCGCTTTCGTGATACGGGCAGGAAAAATACTTATCCCTCGGCGCGATCGCACTTCCACTCTCATGTCTGGTTCAATACCTAGTTTTTGGGCATCTTTAGGATGAATCTCCAAAAATGGTTGGGGCTGTTTCTTCATAATTCTGGCAATCCGACCAGTACGGGTCATAGTGTGCCAGTGTTCGTAAAGACGACCAATTGTCAACACAAAGGGATAGTCTGGTCCAGCTGGCTCGGCGAGCCCTTTAGCGTGGAAAGCTGCGAATTTAGCTCGACCATCAGCAG
>JBCBEA010000680.1:0-2481 GCA_038529195.1 Cyanobacteria bacterium J06600_6 | reverse complement strand
TAAATAATCATACATAATATTTTATTCAATTCTCTGTTCGATCATCTTTATTTCGACATTCAAAATATAATCGCCATTAACAAAAAAAAGGGGGAAGACCCCCCAACAGAAACGAGTCAGCGCGCCACAGGCACGGAGACAAACCAGACGAAACCAGAGACAGAACACCAACCAGGACAAACCCACACGACACAACCGACCAACCGCGAGACAAAAAACTTTAGCCCAAGCGCACCTTGCGTAAGCCCTTGACGAGCGTATCGGGGTTCGGGGTGTCCCCGCATAACAAACCGCGATCGCGACAATATCAGCCCCCGCTATAATTGGAAAGCTGTGTGACGTATACCCCAGAAGATATAGGAGAAAGGCTTTAGCCGCATCTACGACCCAAGAACTTCACTTGCGTTCCCCAGAGGGGCGGAGGGGGGAAACAATAAAACCGCGTAGCGACCACTAATTATTAATGCGATCGCTAAACTGAATCATCTATAAAACCGCAGTTCGGACAATCATAATGAACTTGGGAATTACTTCTATCAAACTCATGTCTGCATTGAGGACAAACACCAGTGAAGAAAGGATGATTGTCTAATATTTCTAACTGTTCTGATTGACTGTAACGAGAAGGACGATCGCTAATCAGTTCATCACCATACCAGCTATAACCTTGAGGACTCCATTGTTCTTCTATCTTGGCGTTAGGATCTACTCTGAAGTCTAAACATTTATTAGTTTCTACACCTTCAGGATGAACTGCACAAACTAAGTAAGGATTGTGAGCGTAAAGAGTACAGCGATCGCAATCAGGAGTTTTCATTAAAACTAGTTAGAAACGGTGTTAATAGCTTCTCTGCCTTCTCGTTCTGCTGCTTCCCAGGTATAGAAAATATCATCGGGTTCGTAGACAGTTCCATAGTCATCAATGATGCTGTATTTATAGCAATCGTATGAGGTGTAATAGACAGCCAAGGTATAGTGATCGATTGTGACAAGTTTGATGATACTCATGGGTTTGAGTGAGTGAATCACCTTTCTATCTTAGTTTGGTTGGAGAAATAAAGCGATCGCACCCTTGAAAACATAATCTTAATTATTTACAATCTCGCTTAGATTTTTTGCCGTCGGGCATTATAGTTTCACATAAAAATGCTTTATCAATGGTGGCATTATTCAAATTAGCATTACTTAAATTTGCATAGCTTAGGTCAGAATTATCTAAATTTGTATCATTAAGATCGGCATTTCTTAAATCTGCTCCCTGTAAATTAACGCACTGCCAGCCTAAATCAGCAATATCTATATTTTTTAAATCGGCTCGATTTAATTTGATAATTCTAGTAGTACATTTCTTTTCTGCGTTTGGGTAGCCAATTAGCTTAGACTCGTATAGAAAACGAAGAACAAATTTTTTACTTGGGCTATCTAAGCCAGTCAATGCTGTAAATGTCCATCCTTGTGCGACAGATAAAATCTCAGGCTTATTAGTCTTCAATAATTGATGCTCGACCATTAAATCAGTCATTTTTTCTAGATATTTTTCTAAGGTGTCCTGATATTTAATCTGTTTATTTAAATTCTCCTGACTATTATTAATTCTCGATGCTAATCTTCTCTCTCTATAAGAGTTCGAGATTTCAATTATCCCAACTAAAAAGGCTATTAATAAGGGTGCAATTATTAAATCCATCCAGTCCCAAGATGTTTTATTTTGAACACCACTTTTAAACCAGCTAAAGAAATTTCTCATACTTCTTTTGAATTAACTAAGCTAGTTTACTCCTTGTAGTTAGAAAATAGTTTTACTTATTATTTTTCGACTTAATACAGCGATCGCCATTCCACGATAAGATTAAATCTAACAGCGATCGCCAACAACTAAAATGCCTGTAGATACTAGTCTCTACCCTGATAACTGGAGCAGTTTAGCATTATCAGTAAAAGAAGCTGCCCAGTAGCGATGTCAGTGCTGCGGAAAGAGATGTTATAAGCCAGGAGAAAGACCAGAGGGATTAACTCGTTCTGAGTGGACAGCAGATATTCTACAGGTACATCATCGCAACCATAACACCCAAGATAATCGATTATCTAATTTGATGTCTGTCTGTGCGGTCTGCCATTTGAGTTTACATCGGAGTAAGTATAGCTCAGTTAGTGAGGGTCAGTTATCTTTATGGTGAACCATGTCATATCGATTTAGAGAATGAAGGAAGATTTAAACCATACAGAGCTTAGAGAAGAGTACTCACATAGCGTTGGACTTTACAAACACTACGCAACTATTCAGTTTGCTCAACTTACTGTTTTTTTATTGCTAATGATTAACGCTACTCAGTTCTTTTTTGGCAACACTATTACAAGACCCTATAGTTACCTTGTTCCTGCTACTTTTTCTATTCTGTCACTCTTTTTTCTTGTAATGCACTGGAGTCATTCGTTGGTTGGCGAAAAATTCTTAGATAGATCAATACAAATAGAAAAAAT
>JBCBEA010000679.1:0-2486 GCA_038529195.1 Cyanobacteria bacterium J06600_6 | reverse complement strand
GTATGCAAAAAATTATCTTGATCTGTATTTTTTCTGAGGGCATAATCTACTGCTTTATGTCCTGTGCTCGTTTTAAAGCTAGGGATACGTTCTTGTTGAGAAAATCCTAATGCTTTAAAAAAAGATAAGTTAATAAAATTTTTATCGACTATGCCCTCATTGGCATGATCGGGCAGATCTTTTAATGTTTGCGATAAACAATCTACCTGCTGATTTTGAGAGTCTTTTAAATCATTTTCAACGACGGAAACCATAATGATTAAATATTCATTTGTTTCTATCGTATTGCGGTACAACTACATTTGTCCTCCGCATAAACTTCTAAATCAAATGGCTAGTTTAAGAGGATGCCTAGAAAGTCAAAAGGAATGCGATCGCTAGTAGAAAACAACTACAATTCAGCCTAGTAGGGATGTTGCGTTAATTAGGCTTGTCTAGAGAATGCGATCGCCTTTTATCTCTCAAGCTCGTAAGTTCCATTACAATTAAGGAAAGTAAACAAGTATAGTAACTAACGTACATCTACTAGTAGGGAGTGATAGATAAAAATTGTTTGTTCTCAGTGGTTATGAATATTTCTTGGGTTTCCTACTCATCTGCAGCGCAGTCCCAGCTCTTGCCCTGACTGCCTCAAAATTATTAAGACCTGCCGATGGTGGGCCAGAACGCCAAACAACCTATGAATCTGGGATGGAGCCTGTTGGGGGTGCTTGGATTCAGTTCAATATTCGCTATTATATGTTTGCGTTGGTATTCGTCGTTTTCGATGTAGAAACGGTCTTTTTATATCCTTGGGCAGTGGCTTTTAGTCGTCTTGGACTACTAGCATTTGTGGAAGCCCTTATTTTTATTGCCATCTTGGTAATTGCTTTAGTATACGCGTGGAGAAAAGGAGCCTTGGAGTGGTCATGAACTCACCATCATTTGAACAACAACAGCAAGAAAGAATACTTAATCCTAGTAATCCAACCCAGATCACTCAGGATTTATCAGAAAACGTAATTCTGACTACGGTAGACGATATTTACAACTGGGCAAGATTATCTAGTCTTTGGCCCATGCTTTATGGTACAGCCTGCTGCTTTATTGAAGTGGCTGCTTTGATTGGTTCGAGATTTGATTTTGATCGCTATGGTTTAGTACCGCGATCCAGTCCACGTCAGTCTGACTTATTGATTACCGCAGGCACAGTTACCATGAAGATGGCACCTGCTTTGGTACGTCTTTATGAGGAGATGCCCGAACCAAAATATGTAATTGCCATGGGCGCCTGCACAATTACAGGCGGAATGTTTAGTACTGATTCGACCACTGCTGTACGCGGTGTCGATAAACTGATCCCTGTGGATGTTTATATTCCTGGCTGTCCTCCTCGTCCAGAAGCTATTTTTGATGCGGTAATTAAACTGCGTAAGAAGGTTTCTAACCAGTCTATTCAAGAAAGAGCGACAACTGTAGAACAAACTCACCGTTTCTATAGCACCAGACACAATATGAAGGTGGTAGAGCCGATTCTAAATGGTACGTATATCCAGTCTGCAACTCGTCAAGCACCACCAAAAGAACTTGCCGAAGCGATGGGAATGCCCCTTCCTGCGATAGAATCAGCAGAGGAATCAGAGGTGGAACGTGGCTGAAGAAAAAGCGAAGCAAAATCCCGAAGAGAATGAGGCAACTTCAGAGATAGTTGCTGCGGGTAAGACATCAAGCTGGCTGACTGATAATGGCTTTGATAACAAGGCTCTAGCACCCGACGTTTCGAATATTGAAATGATTGAGGTAGATGCAGAACTGTTGTTACCGATTGCTACAGCTTTATATGGATACGGATATAACTATCTTCAGTGCCAGGGAGCTTACGATATGGGTCCTGGAAAAGAATTAGTTAGCTTTTATCACTTGATTAAGGTAGCTGACAACGTAGAGCAGCCCGAAGAAGTACGTATTAAAGTTTTCCTCCCTAGAGACAACCCAAAAGTGCCTTCCGTATACTGGATTTGGAAAGCAGCAGACTGGCAGGAAAGAGAAAGTTACGACATGTTTGGCATTATCTACGAAGGGCATCCCAATCTCAAGCGAATTCTGATGAACGAAGATTGGATTGGTTATCCATTGCGAAAAGATTATGTTTCTCCAGACTTTTTTGAATTGCAGGATGCTTATTAGAAAGTAAGAGGTGAAAGGTAAAAGGTAAGAGTTCTTATCAAATTATTAAATTTGCTAATTACACTATATTGACAAACTAATTTACTTAAAACTATTCGATGTAGAGATATTATTATGCGTCTCTACATTTTTTTATGAGAATAAAACCAAAAACAATGAAACAAATTCACATTACTTATATAAATGCCTGACTTGAATTTATGGGATAAAACTAGCGGAACCTGGATTAATGTTTTTACTGTGATTTTAGGCACTAGTTTAGGTCTGATTCTTAAAGATCTAATTTCAGAGAAGATACAAACAATTATTACTCAGGGTAT
>JBCBEA010000678.1:0-2492 GCA_038529195.1 Cyanobacteria bacterium J06600_6 | reverse complement strand
GATTTAGCTGTTCTTTTTTAGCGACTAGCTGTGCTTCAATAATTCCTGGATCTATTTGACCTAAAATAGTTTTCCAGCCACGGTATTTTGCATATTTAAATAGTTCTAAAGCCGTATAACTATAGGCAAATAAAGTAATATGATCTTGGGGTTCTTGTGTGAGCATTTTTAATGCTTGTTTTTGCCACCAAAGATTGCGAGCCATAATTAATTCCCATTCCTGAGATTCGCCTCGGTGGGTCATTTCCCAAATGACTTGATTGCTAGTAAAAGATTTAACTATTGCTGTTTTTAATTGCGGATGGTATCTGGCTCTTAAACTAGATAAATATGATTTTGGTAGACAATTAAGGGGATGTTGGCGGTCAATCCAAATATCAGTAACTAAGGCTTTAAGCTGTCCAATTTGATGCAAAACTCTGGGAATAGCATAATGCTCACGCGCGCCTAGCTGACAGCAAATCCAGTTTGAATCATTATTAGTCAAATTTGTTAGTTAAATGTAAAATTAATCGGTACACAGCCAGAATTTTAAGCACAACTAAGCTAAATGTCGATTCCAATTCCTGCACGTCCTAGTGGCTACAGACTAGGTAAACCTGGTGCACTAATACAGATAGAGATGTTTTTTGATCTTGAATGTCCTTTCTCTAAAAAGGCTTGGCAAACGCTGATGTCAGTTAGATCTGCTTATTCATCTGAGGAAATATATTTGATTTTGCAGCCGATGACTTTAAGTAATCATCGTCAGAGTTGGGATGCTACAAAAGCTGCGATCGCCGTGGCGGACAATGATGCGGAAAAGTTTATCAGTTTTGTTAGTTATTTATTTGATCGCCAAGAGGAATTTGCCAATGAAGCTTCTAAAGATCGGACTCAAACCCAATGGCAGTCACTCTTAGCAGATTATGCCCTTGACGCAACAGACTGGACGGACAAAGAGAAATTTATGGAGTTGCTCAACAGTAAGGATATTTATAGTCAGGCGAGAATACCCGCTCGTTTTGCAGCTATGAAAAGCGTCTGGTCAACTCCCACCTATTTTGTTAACGGCGCAGAAGCGACGAATTTATCTTCTCAATCTACTCTACAAGATTGGCGATCGCTAATTGATTCTCTTATGAGCTAGACAGCAGTTAGATGTACTCGTTTTAAGAAAGAGCTATATTTGTTGTTCTAACTATAGATATAGTTGCGAGTTTACTTTAGATAGAAGAAAAATTGTTTGTTGCCACCTAACCTTTGAATAGGAAACGTTTGGGAACAAAACATGAAAAACTTAATTCAAATTATTAAATCTATTAATCTAAAGCAGGTACTAACAGTATTTTTAGCTGGCTGTTTGCTCACAATTACTATTGCCTGTAGTCAGGGTACAGTTGCACAGGCAGAGAGCGAAGTAAAAAGCGCTATGTCTGATACTTACGATCAATATGATGCCAATCAGGACTTTCAAGGTGGCATGAATGGTTATAACGATGATCGTCGATACGATGCTGAAACTGCTGCTAAGGCAAAAGGATTAGTAGATACTGCCAATAATCGTCAGGAAGATAATATTGGTGACTATGCGGAAAACATTTTAGACCGCGCGGTCGATAAAATAGATGAAGCTAAAAGAGAAATTCCTCGTACTGTTACATCCAATGCTAAAGATGCAGCAGAATACCTAGACAATAAATCTGATAAGCTACAGCGCAATCTAAGTAAAGCTCCTCAAGAAGCAAAAGAAGTGTTTGAAGGGGCAAAAGCAACTGCACAAAATGCTATTGAAGATGCAACTCAAGCTAGCAAAACAACTGCCAAGGAAATTAAAGGTAATTTTGAAGATTTTAGCTAGATTAAATCATCGTAAAAATTGCGATCGCGTTACTTGATATTAGATATGAATAAATTTGATTATTCGCTAGATTATAAGAGCCTTAATCTGCGTGATCGCCCCGATCTTTATCGAGTCGGAAAAGGAGAACAGGGGGTACTATTAGTCGAGCCTTACAAATCGGAGATATTGCCCTTTTGGCGTTTTAAAAATCCTGAGATAGCTACAGAATCTAGCAACAAAATATATCAATTATTTTTGGCATATCTAGCAGAAAATGATTTTGTTGGTGCAGATATGGCGCGTAAATTTCTACAGATGGGATATACGAGATCTCGCAGGTATGCAAATCATAAAAGCGGGAAAAAATATAAAGCAAACCCGCAGTTAGCTAAATCTAAAGCAGCAGAAAAGGAAGCCCGCCAAGAAGTTTTGCCTCTAGATATAGACCCTATTAAAGCAAAATCGGCAGAAATATTTAAGGAAAAGTGGCAAAAGGCAAAAGCCAATTCAAAATACCAAGCACTTCTAACACAGCATAAAGAAAAATACAAAAAGACTAATGGGACAGCAGCAAATTAGAGAAGGATCGCCCGCAGGGCTATTTCATTCTAAAGAGAGATAAAACATGATTTAGGTCAAACTGACATTTGCGCTGTGCTTGAGCCATATT
>JBCBEA010000677.1:0-2493 GCA_038529195.1 Cyanobacteria bacterium J06600_6 | reverse complement strand
TTATATGGTACGGCGGGAACAAGACGCACTTCTGCACCCAGAGTTTTCAGAGTGTCAATTTTTTCTTGAGACTGGGTTTCGGGAATGATAATCAGACATTTATAACCCTTAGCATTACAGATATGAGCTAGACCGATGCCCGTATTACCCGCAGTCCCTTCAACAACCGTTCCACCAGGCTTAAGTAAGCCTTTTTTTTCTGCATCCTCGATAATATATAGTGCTGCGCGATCTTTAACCGAGCCACCAGGATTTAGAAATTCTGCTTTACCTAAAATTTCACAGCCTGTCTCATCGCTAAAGCTATTGAGGCGAATTAGGGGCGTATTTCCCACCGTAGCGACAAAACCGTTCTTAACATCCATGACTTATAAAAATTAATTCGATCAACTTGCTAATACTTTTAGATTACCTGAATTCCACGGCTAAACCTCATTTAGTCTGGCACTTAATGCTCGATCTTCAATTCGTGATGTCCTTCGGCGATCGCTTTTGGTCGAATATAAAGATTTTCCAGCACCAAACCCATTCCTGCCACCCAGGGAGGGACAATTAGAGCGCCAATAATCCCTAGTACCTGCGCTCCTCCCAACACGGCTAGAAGCTGATACAGAGGCGGAACTTTAACCGAATTACCCACTAAGAGCGGATCTAAAACATAGGTTTCGAGGTTCTGAACAATCACAAACAGCAGCAGCACCCAGAGAAAAGTTATGCCTCCCTGAGAAACAGCCACAATTAAAGCAGGAATTGCGCCTAGAACTGGACCAAAAAACGGAATCAGGTTGGTAAATCCAGCAATTACCCCCAAACCTAAAGCTAATTCTGACAAACCCAAAAATCGTAGACTAAGAGTGATTACGACTCCCAAAATGCTGGAGACGAGGATTCTCCCCTGAATGTAGCCCCCCATTCGGCTGCTGACTGGCTCTATCTGCAAGGCTAAGCGTTTATTCCAGGGTTGGGGAAAGAGATTGATAATGTCTTCTAATAGTTGCTTGGAACCAGACAGCATATAAGCAGATAGCAGCAAAGCGAGTAAGGCACTCAGAACGCCGCCAATAATGCCCCTGGTAACGCTATAAGAGCGCACTACTAGCTGTTGACTAGAACGGATTGCCCAGGCGGTTAACCCCTGAACATCTAGCATTTGATTAATAATATCGGGTGCGCCCGTTTCACTCATGCCAAACCGCAGAATAAAGTCTGATAAGAGCGATCGCAATGCCTCAATGTAGCTAGGAAACTTACCAATGAGAATTTCTATCTGCTGTACTACAGTTGGTCCGACAATCAGCCCGAACCCAGTTAGAGTGCCAATTAAGCCTGCATAGACCAGCAAAACAGCCAAGAATCGAGGAATGCCGAGTCTTTGGGTTACATTTACAATTGGTGCGAGAGTTGCAGCTAATACTATTGAGATCATAAGTACTACAATCAAGCTGCGCAATTGCCATAGCAAGATTAGTAATAAAGGCAGGGTTACCAGTAAAACTAGATTGATTGTGGAGATAGAAATCCGTTTATTGTTCATATCGATCGTGGCGATCGCCTTTTGGGTCGGTATTAACTAAAGTTAGAGATTGAAGCTCAAGCAATAAGAATTGACCTAAATATACTGCTTTTAAACCAAAGACAGTTCAATTGTCTCTCCAGATTGTGGATCAATCGCCTTAGTTGTTAAATCATTTTGCGCCAATAAACGATTAAAATCTTCAACCGTTCCATCTGCGGAAAGGATTGAAGTGATCAAACCTTTAAAATCCACATCGCCTCCCGCAGCCGTAGACAAGATTACCTGCGGATGTAGTTTTTGACAAATTTCTAATGCTGTTGACTGTCCCTTGATTACCGCTCCCAGTAAGGGTAGTTTGAGATCAATTAGGGGTGTAATAATTACATCTATATCTGTTTCGGCTTTTATCGCTTCAGAATGATAGCCGTGGGGTTCATAATAAATATTTTTCCCCGACTCAAGCCCAGAGATAATGTAGCCATTTTCGACTAAAGTTGGACCAATAGGGGAACCAGGAACGGCTTTTATTGTTACCTGCTCTAGCTGATGGCTGGCTTGATGCTCTAGAACGGTAATGTTTTCGTAGCCAAATTCACGAACTACTTTAGCTGCATTAGGAGATGCGACAACGGAAATCTTTTTGTCAAGCTGTTTCAAAGTAGGAGGGTGAGCATGATCTTCCAGTCCCTGGGATAGCAAAATTAAATCGATGTTTTCAGGAATAGGTTGAGGATTCTTCTTTTGACCTTCAAATAGCCAGGCTTGATTACCAAAAGTTAATTTACCAACTAGCCAGGGATCGAGCAAAATCCTCTGACCGTCGAGTTCAATTAGCCAGGAGTTACTGTCAAAATAAGTCAAATTCATCATGTTGCTTGGTTTTACACATTACCTGTATTGTAAATATTTGTTAAAGAAATAGCTCGGATAAGATTTAATTATTTTCTTGTTTGATGCTCTAATGCCTAAGAAAAATC
>JBCBEA010000676.1:0-2505 GCA_038529195.1 Cyanobacteria bacterium J06600_6 | reverse complement strand
CTAGATGTTGCCCAGAGACGAATTAATTAAACGCGCGGAGAATAAAGAAGAAATTTCTCGCGTGATCGATAAAGCCGAACAGGCAATCAAAAATTGGGAAGTAGTCGTTACGGATTTTTACTCACCTCCCGTATTGATGGAAGCACAGGCACTGTTTCAAAATTTGACAGAAATTGATGCTTTACCCTGGGGTGGTTATCCACAAGCGGAAAGGCAGCGTATTGCCCTATCTCGCCCAGACTTGCCTTTAGATGAATCACAGGTAGAATTGGCAGCATTAGACATTGCGGGTAACTTTCTGTTCGATCCTGCTACTCACCGAGACTTTTTGGGTTCATTACTCGGTACTGGCATTGTTCGGGATAAGGTAGGTGACATTATTGTCTTAGGGGAAAGAGGCGCACAGGCAATTGTTGTACCAGAAATGGTTGAGTTTCTGACTTCGGCTTTAGTTCAAGTCCGATCTGTCGCGGTGAAAACCCAGCAGATTGAGATGAGCGAGTTGAAAATTCGCCCGCCTAAAAAGAAAGAGATGACTACCGTAGAAGCTTCTATGCGTCTCGATGCGATCGCCTCTGCTGGCTTTGGGATGTCTCGTAGTAAAATGGCAGACGCGATTTCTAAAAATGATGTCCGCGTCAACTGGAAAGAAATTACTCAGTCTAGCCACAACGTTAAGGCGGGGGATTTGATTTCGATGCGTGGTAAAGGCAGACTCGAAATTGGCGAAGTCTCGATCACCAAGAAACAGCGCTATCGCGTTAGCTTAGTGCGGTATAAATAGTTGAAATTAGTTTTTAAACAAGCTGATAGCTAAGAGCTAAATATTATTAACTTCAATCATAAATTACTACTTGACTACAACTTATGACTACAACTCCACAATCACCAACAACTGAAGACGAGCTAAAATATGGCGAGCGAGCGATCGCCGAAGGGGAATTAATTACTTTTCCCAATCCTCGTATTGGGCGTAAATACGATGTTAGTATTACCCTGCCTGAATTTACCTGTAAGTGTCCTTTTTCGGGCTATCCAGACTTTGCCACGATTTATATTACCTATTCTCCCGATCGAACCGTAGTCGAGTTAAAAGGTTTAAAACTATATATCAATAGCTACCGCGATCGCTATATTCCTCATGAAGAGGTTGTAAATCAAATTCTCGATGATTTTGTAGCAGCCTGCGATCCTCTTGAAGCTACGGTAAAAGGTGACTTTACCCCCAGAGGCAATGTACATACCGTAATTGAGGTTCATCACCAGAAAGATACGGGCGATCGCTCTTAATCATCAACCAAGAGAAGTTTTGCCGATGGTTTATTGTTAGCGATCGGCTTTAATTTTGGTTGACGGAGAAATCGATTACAATACAATAGTGAAGATTTGTAAACACAACCAGAGGAAGTAGTTATGAAAAGCGATATCCAACCTAGCAAAACTCCTGAGTTAGAAGATCCTAAATTTGGCTTCAACTCCTATGCCGAACGCTTAAACTCGCGCGCAGCAATGATTGGTTTTGGTGCGATTCTGATTATTGAGTATCTGACAGGCAAGGGTTTACTCGCTTGGCTGGGTTTAAAATAGACACAAAACTAGCCGGCCTAAAAGGTGAGCTTGGGGAGAAGATAGGCGTTAAATCGTGCTAATAGTATTAGTGGCAACCAGGACAACTTTAGCCAATATAAGGCTGTCAGGATAAAACTAATGAGCGAATCAATTACTCAGCATAGTCGGAACAACCACGCAAATTCTGACATGGTGTTAATCTCTCCCCACCTTTCGTCTTCAGCAACCAAACATTCTGCACCAATCCAACTGGGGGTTATGGCTTCGGGTAGCGGGACTAACTTTGCAGCAGTTGCCAAGGCGATTGCTGACGGTAAGCTCAACGCAGAGATCAAAGTCCTAATTTACAATAACCCTGATGCTCAGGTAAGAGCCAAAGCAGAAACGTACAATATCTCCACTGTCTTAATTGATCACCGCAAATACAGTAGTCGGGAAAATCTAGATCATGAAATCGTCGCCGTGCTTAAAGCCTACGGTGCAGATTGGGTAGTTATGGCTGGCTGGATGCGCATTACAACCCAAGTATTATTAGATGGTTATCCAGATCGCATTATCAATATTCACCCTAGTTTACTGCCCAGCTTTAAGGGAATTAGAGCAATAGAACAGGCGCTGGCAGCTAAGGTTAAGATTACCGGCTGCACGGTACATTTAGTTAGTTTAGAAGTGGATAGTGGCGCAATTATTATGCAGGCTGCTGTTCCCGTATTCCAAGATGACACTTTAGACACGCTTCATAGCCGAATTCAAGTGCAGGAGCATCAGATTCTACCTCAGGCAATCGCGCTCGCAGCGAACAAAAGCTCTCAAGTATAGAAGTTTGTGAACATGACTATCAATAAAATTGCAGTCTACAAACAATAATTGCGATCACTAACTAGAGAGGAAGTTTGATCGTCAATTAAAGTAGAGACTGCCAAAATTTTTCGGATT
>JBCBEA010000675.1:0-2513 GCA_038529195.1 Cyanobacteria bacterium J06600_6 | reverse complement strand
ATCATAATATTTTTTCGGTAAATATACCGAGTAGCAATTATTAATTATTTACTTTACTAAATTGATTAACTTATTTCGTAAATGCAAAGCGAAAAGGGCAGTAATTTTTAAGCTGCGAATTGAACGTTATCTTGATAACCTAGCGGTCATTAGCTATTAGTTTCATCAACGATTTAGGTTAATAGCTAATAGCTGCCGATCATTGATTGTTATTGCTGCCTTAAGCCTGTTTGATTGATAAGCCAACTCGCTTTAGCTTCTGATTTACTTCTAGCACCTTGACCTTAATGACTTCTCCTACTTTGACAACTTCATTCGGATCGGCAACAAAGCGATCGCATAGCTGAGAAATATGAACTAAACCGTCTTGGTGTACGCCAACATCGACAAACGCGCCAAAGTTCACTACGTTAGTCACAACTCCTTCTAATACCATGCCTTCCTGAAGATCTTCTATTTCCGCAATACCTTCTTTAAAAGTTGCATATTGAAATTTCTCTCGGGGATCTCTGCCTGGCTTTTCCAATTCGGCGATCGCATCTCGAAGAGTAGGTAAACCGACACCATCGGTTACAAATTCTTTTAAATCTAGATTTTTAAAACGTTCTCCAGCCTGAGTCAGACGATCTAAGGATAAGTCGAGGCTGTTTGCTATCTGCTTGATTACAGGATAGCTTTCTGGGTGGACTGCCGTATTATCTAGAGGATTATTGCCGTCACGAATACGCAAAAATCCCGCAGCCTGTTCATAAGTTTTCTTGCCTAGTTTCGCTACCTTTAAAAGTTCTTGCCGATTCTTAAATGCTCCACAGTCATTGCGGTATTGAACAATATTATTAGCCACCGTACCTGAAATTCCTGATACAAAGGTCAGTAATTCTTTAGAAGCAGTATTTAGATCAACGCCGACATAATTAACGCAGCTTTCAACAGTTTCATCTAGCTTTTGTTTGAGTAACTTTTGATTTACGTCGTGCTGATATTGTCCAACGCCAATGGACTTAGGATCTATTTTGACTAACTCGGCTAGAGGGTCTTGTAATCTTCTACCAATGCTTACTGCACCTCTCACCGTCAGATCTAAATCGGGGAATTCTTCTCTGGCAACATCACTAGCAGAATAAATAGAAGCTCCCGATTCGTTAACCATCACCTTGATCGGCTGTTGCTCAATTTCTCGCAAAACTTCGCTAATAAATCCATCAGTTTCTCGTGATGCATTACCGTTCCCGATCGCAATTAATTCAATCTGATATCTACTAATTAAATCTTTAATAGTTTTAGCTGCCTGTTTACGTTTTTCTGCTCCTGTGTGGGGAAAAATTGCCTGATATTGCAGGTATTTACCAGTATCTGATAGCGCCACCACCTTGCAACCCGTACGAAAACCAGGATCAATCGCCAGAGTTGGTTTCCTCCCCGCCGGAGCCGCTAGTAAAAGGTTGCGTAGATTAGCTTCAAAGGTTTGAATCGATTCCAAGTCCGCATACTCTTTGCGATCGCTTCTTACCTCTCGAATGAGGGACGGTTTTAGCAGACGATTAAAGGCATCTTTGAGCATTGTTTGATAAAATGACCTTAATCTGGGATTTTTAGTGCTAATTTCACGCCTTTCCAAATAAAGCAGCACTTCCGACTCATCAAAAGCAATATCTACGCTCAATATCCCTTCTGTTTCGCCTCTATATAGAGCTAGAACATTGTGGGAAGGAATTCGATTAATGCCGTAACGGTAGTCACGGTACATTTCATACTTAGTACTGCCTTCAGTATGTTCGTCTTTAATCCGCGAAATAAATATGCCTTGTTTAAAGAAAAAATCGCGTAGATAGGCGCGAATATCGGCATCATCAGCTATCTGCTCTGCAAGAATATCGGCTGCTCCCCCTAAAGCCTGCTCAGTAGTTTTAACTTCCTCTGATTCGCTTAAATACTTAGCTGCTTCAGCATCCAAATCTAAATTAGCAATCTGAGGCTTATTCTGAAGCGTAATCCAATTCGCCAAAGGCTCTAAACCCTTCTCCTTGGCAACCGTCGCTCTAGTACGTCGTTTCGGTCTGTAGGGCAAATAAAGATCTTCTAATTCAGTGCGATCAAGACAAACCCTAATTTTAGCTTTTAGTTCAGTAGTTAGTTTTCCCTGAGAACTAATTGATTCTAAAATCTTGGCTTTACGCTTAACTAATTCATCCAAATAAGTGTAGCGCTCAAAAATATCTCGTAGCTGTACCTCATCAAGGGAACCCGTTTGTTCTTTACGGTAGCGGGCAATAAATGGTACTGTTCCCCCTTCTAGCCAAAGGTCCAAAGCATGGTTGATGTTGCGGGGTGATAAAGCAAATTCCTGGGCGATCAGTTGTCGAATGTCAGTCATAGAAGGTAAAAATACGCCACACGTAACAAATTTGATTATATATATTTCTCTTCTCAGAGTGTTGAAATAGTAGGAGGACGCAGTATTTCCGTAATAGTACTTAAAACTTTTGTTTTTAAGTCAAACTATATTTGCCTAG
>JBCBEA010000674.1:0-2526 GCA_038529195.1 Cyanobacteria bacterium J06600_6 | reverse complement strand
TAATTCGCCTCGCTCCCCAGCAACATATTGTTTTGCTCCTAATGCACCATATCATTTCTGATGGTTGGTCGATGGATATTCTAATTAGGGAGTTAATCACCCTCTATAAGTCTTACATCGTTGGGGAAACATCTCCTTTACCCGAACTGAAGATTCAGTATGCAGATTTTGCTAAGTGGCAAAGAGAATGGCTACAAGGAGAAGTATTAGAGCAGCAGTTAGATTATTGGAAACAGCAGTTATCGGGAACTTTACCCGTCTTGCAGCTACCCACAGATTCTCCTAGAGGTAGGGTACAAACTTTTAAAGGGGCAAATCAGTCTTTTAGCTTAGGAGAGCAGCTTACAGGGCAATTAAAAGGTTTAGCGCAATCTGGCGTAACCATGTTTATGGTGTTGCTGGCAGCCTATAAAATATTGCTGTCTCGCCATAGTGGACAAGAAGACATTATTGTTGGCGTTCCCATTGCTAATCGTAATAGAACGGAAATTGAAGATTTAATTGGCTTTTTTACTAATACTTTAGTTTTACGCTCAGATTTATCCAATTGTTCCACCTTCAAAGAGTTATTGGCACAAATCAAGGAACTAACCTACGGGGCTTATGACCATCAAGACTTACCGTTTGAGAAGCTAGTTGAAGAATTACAGCCCGAACGCGATCTAAGCTACAATCCCCTCTTTCAAGCTAAATTCCGCCTAGAAAATCTGCCACAACCAATAGAGATTCCTGGCTTGACCATTTCTCCCCTCAAGCAAACTGAATTTGCTGCCAAACTAGACATCAGTTTGGACATGTACGAAACTACATCTGGTTTAGTGGGTGGTTTTGAATACAATACAGATTTATTTAAACCCGAAACAATTTCTCGTTTAATCGAGCATTTCCGCACTCTATTACAGGGTATTGTCGATGATCCTGACTGTCTTGTAAGCGAGATACCGATCTTAACCGCAGCGGAAAAACAACAGATACTTGTCGATTGGAATGATACTGAAGTTGAGTTTCAGCAAAACCTTTGTTTCCATCAAATATTTGAAGCGCAGGTAGCCAAAACCCCCGATAACATCGCTCTAGTGTTTCAGGATCGAGAATTAACCTACGCGCAATTAAACCAACGCAGTAACGAATTAGCAGATTATTTATCTAGCTTAATTGTAAAGCCAGAAGTCAGGGTGGGCATATGTTGCGATCGCTCTTTAGAGATGATAATCGCCTTCCTCGCAGTCCTAAAAGCAGGTGGTGCATATGTTCCTCTCGATCCTGCTTATCCCCAGGAAAGATTAGACTACATCGTCGAAGATAGCCAAATCAATATCCTGCTAACCCAAACCAAACATCAAGAGCAATTCTCCAACAACACTCTTACACTCATTAACCTAGATTCTCTCCAGCTCCCCAACTCCTCCGCCCACTCCGCTCCCATACATCCCGACAATCTGGCATACATTATCTACACATCAGGATCGACAGGAAAACCCAAAGGTGTACTAATTCCCCACAGAGGACTAACCAACCTTACCGAACATAAAATTAGAGCCTGTCAGGTTGACGCTAATAGCTGTGTGCTGCAATTCTTTTCCTTTAGCTTTGATGCTTCGATCCCAGAAATTATTATGTCTTTGGGTTGTGGTGCAAAACTCTGTTTGGCAGATAAAGAAACCTTGCTACCAGGGGAAGGCTTGTTGGATTTGTTGAGATCGCAAAAAGTCACTCACATCACCATGACACCCTCCGCTTTAGCGACTTTACCCGCAGCCGAATTACCAGATTTAAAAATGGTTTTAGTAGGAGGAGAAGCCCCGTCAGAGGAGTTGATCGACCAATGGTCAGAAAATAGACTGTTTATCAACGCTTATGGTCCCACGGAAGTAACAGTTAATGCCAGTATGGTTAGCTGCGGTAACGGTAATCCCGTCGAGCCGACTATTAGCCCTAGTGCCAATAAACAGCTATATATTTGCGATCGCAATTTGCAATTAGTTCCCATCGGCGTTATTGGCGAATTACATATTGCTGGCGTTGGTTTAGCCAGAGGGTATTTAAACCGCCCAGAGTTAACTGCTGAGAAGTTTGTACCGAATCCGTTTGATGAAGGCAGAAGGCGCAAAGGACTTGTCCGCATGCAGGCAGAAGGCAGAAGTATTGCTCTCCCTGCTCCCTCTGCCCCCTCCGCTCCCTCCGCTCCTCTGCTCTACAAAACAGGTGACTTAGCCTATTACCTTCCCAATGGCAAAATCAAATTACTAGGAAGAATTGACAATCAGGTTAAAATTCGGGGTTTTCGGATAGAGCCTGGAGAAATTGAAATTTTGATAAACCAGCATCCTGACGTAAAAATTAGCGTTGTTACTCCTTTAGAAAATAACAAGGACGATAAGTATTTAGCTGCTTATGTTGTGCCAAAGAATAGTGAGCTTCAGGTATCTAGCTTGCGTAATTTCCTAAAATCGCGAGTTCCTGGCTATATGATTCCTCAAAGTTTAATTATCTTGGAATCACTACCTCTAAATCCCAATGGTAAAG
>JBCBEA010000673.1:0-2541 GCA_038529195.1 Cyanobacteria bacterium J06600_6 | reverse complement strand
AATATTTATTAATCTAGTAAAGTTTTATATACAAAAATATCTTTGTTTGAATCCTGCCGACCTTGTTGGTTTATCTTAAGAACGATCGCCATTTGAGATTAACAAGGGGCTGTGGCTCAGGTGGATAGAGCAAGCGCCTCCTGAAGTATCGGGCATCGTGAAGGAAACTTCATGGATGAATGTGGTCAAATTCAAGGAAGCCTAAAGCTGTAGAGGTCAACATACTGTTGATTTTTATGACCAGGGTAATCTTGAGCCAAGCTTTATAGTTCCTGGTAAAGAAGGTGCAGAGACTGGTTGCAGAGAGAAAAACAGGTAACGGTTAATTCTTATTTTTGTCTAGTTAATCCTAGAACTGTCTGTAACATAACGGCCACCACCTAAAGACATACATCTACCCCTGTATTTATTTGTCTACGGTGAAGGGATAGTCCAGAGAGTGGGGAAACTCACACCAATCTGAAGCGCTAGGTCGCCAGTTCGAATCTGGCCAGTCCCGTTATCTCATTTTTACAGTCGTTTTGAGTCGAATAGACTGTTTTTTAATTGGATACTTGTCGCGGAAAGGCATAAGCGGTAGGCGTCTGATCATCGTGGGCTACCAGTGTGCAAAGCGCAGTAGGATTAGATTTTTTAGTGTTTGTCTAAAAGAGTAGCCGAAATCTAGAGCAATCTTTAAAATTTTATTGCGTAACTGAAATGTAGGTGAAGCAAAAATATACACTTCAGTAATAGGAAAATCTTATTTAGTTAATTTTTTAGATGGCTTATTACTGGTATAAAGCGTTTCACCTGATTGGCATTGTTGTCTGGTTTGCAGGCTTATTTTACTTAGTACGCTTATTTGTCTATCATGCCGAGGCAGAGCAAGAACCCGAACCCGCTCGCAGCATCCTCAAGAAGCAGTATGGCATCATGGAGCAGCGCCTCTACAGCATCATTACGACTCCAGGCATGATTCTGACGGTGGCAATGGCAATTGGTCTGATTTCGACCGAGCCAGAAATCCTTAAGTCAAGCTGGCTGCATATTAAATTGACCTTTGTGTTACTGCTGATTGGTTATCACCATTTCTGTAAGCGCATTATGAAAAAATTGGCTGCAGGAGAATGTCAATGGACGGGACAGCAGTTTCGCGCTTTAAACGAAGCACCGACAATTTTACTGGTACTGATTGTGCTATTGGCTATATTTAAAAATAGCCTGCCTTTAGATGCTGCAACTTGGCTCATTGCTGCTCTAGTAATTACGATGGTGGCTAGTATCCAGCTTTATGCCAAGAAACGTCGTCAAGACAAAGAAAAGCTGGCTCAACTAGAGCAGCAGCCAGAATTTTCTAAGGGATAAGGAACGATACGAATTGTATTTAAAAAGCTTGCGTTTACGATCGTTTAGAAATTATCTCGATCGCCAGATTGAATTTACGGCAAAAAAGACAATTTTGGTGGGTAATAACGCCCAGGGGAAATCAAATCTCCTCGAAGCGGTAGAGCTACTAGCATCTTTAAAAAGCCACCGTACTAGTCGCGATCGCGAATTTGTCTTAGATTCGGCGACAGCAGGGCAAATAGAAGCCACCATCGAGCGAGCTTATGGTGTGAGTGAATTGAGCATGGTGTTTCGCAAACAGGGCAGACGTACGGTAGCCGTCAATCGCGAGAATCTGCGTCGTCAACAAGATTTTTTAGGGGTGCTAAATGCCGTTCAATTTTCTAGTTTGGATCTAGATTTAGTTCGCGGTGCGCCCGATTCTCGCCGAAGCTGGATTGATGGTTTATTAATTCAGCTGGAGCCTGTCTATTCCAGCATTCTGCAGCAGTATAATCAGGTACTCAAGCAGCGTAATGCCCTACTCAAGAAAATTCGCACGGTACGACAGGAAAACGAAGCTTCCGAGCTGATTCCCGACTTCGATCCCCAGCTCAAACTATGGGATGAGCAATTAGCAGCAGCAGGTTCGAGAGTCGCCAGACGGCGAGCCAGGGTAATTTCTCGACTGGCTCCCATTGCCGAATCTTGGCACAAGCGCATTAGTGGCGAAACAGAACAGCTAACGATTAGCTATCTACCAAACGTTGAATGGGCGGAAGACGATCCTATTGCCGTACAGCAGGCTTTTCTGGCGAAGATCCAAACTCGACGCATTGCGGAACAGTATCAGGGAAAAACCGTAGTGGGAACTCACCGCGACGAAATTGAATTTGCGATCGACAATACTCCCGCTCGCTATTATGGCTCTCAGGGACAACAGCGCACTCTGGTGTTGGCTCTCAAACTGGCAGAATTAAAGCTAATTGAAGAAGTGATTGGCGAACCGCCTCTACTGCTCCTAGATGACGTCTTAGCTGAATTAGATCCTAACCGTCAGAAACAGCTATTGGAGGTGATTGGCGATCGCTTTCAGACGATTATTACCACCACACACATCAACACTTTTGATCGCGACTGGACAAAAGACTCACAAATCTTGGCTGTAGAAGCAGGAACAATTAGCGAAGTTTTAATCAATTAGAAACGAACTAAATGTAATCTTTTTGATCA
>JBCBEA010000672.1:0-2541 GCA_038529195.1 Cyanobacteria bacterium J06600_6 | reverse complement strand
CCACAACATGCCTGCAAACGCCTGGCGTTGGATTTTACGCATCTCTGTCGCCAGCTGTTCGCTAGGAGTAACTGCATCATAAAATTCATCTGCCTCACTCTGGCGTTGCTTAACTATTGAGTCAAATTCTGCTCCAAAGGGAATAGTCAAATTTTCGATATTGCTCAAGCGCAGGCGAACAACCCTCGTTTCTCCCGCAGCCAGGCTTAATTGATAATAGGCTGCAGCTTTAGTACCTATTTGCTGAGGATTAACGGCATCGGTTTTGCCATTCACAATATAGTCATTAACGCCGTCTTTTACGTAACCAGAATTAGATTCTGCCCAACCTAATCTGACATCGTTAGTTTCGTTGTCGGTATAAAGAACTTGTTCGGGATGCTCGCAATATAGCCACCGCTTGCCGAGATCCTGCTTATAATCGGCTTCGACGACGCTAAAATCGGAATTAGAATAAATTCCTTCTAAAGATGGCTTCGTTTGTTCTCCAGCGTCCCAAGACCAGGTATTACGGAACCAGAGGTGAGGCGCTAGATGCAGCTCTTTTGCTTCTGGAGCATGGTTGACCACCGTAATTTGGATCAGAATATCATCGGCAGTATTCTTAGCATACTCAACAAAGACATCAAAATAGCGATCTTCATCAAAAACTTTCGTATCGATGAGTTCATACTCTGGTAGTTCTTTACTTCTACCCTGATTTTGCTCAACTAATTCTTGATAGGGAAACTCAGCCTGGGGATATTTATATAGTCCCTTCATATACGAGTGGGTGGGAGTATTATCCAAGTAAAAGTAATACTCCTTGACGTCTTCTCCATGATTACCCTGGTTGTTAGTCAGACCAAATAGCCGTTCCTTAATAATTGGATCTGCGCCATTCCAGAGAGCGATCGCAAAACAAAGACGCTGTTGGCTATCAGAAATGCCCAGCAAGCCATCTTCACCCCAACGGTAGGCTCTTGAGCGTGCTTGGTCATGAGAGAAGTAGTCCCAGGCACTACCCCCCGCACTGTAGTCCTCTCTAACTGTTCCCCACTGGCGTTCACTCAAATAAGGACCCCAGCGTTTCCAACTCTCTTTGCCGTTTTCTTCCGCAACTAATCTTTTTCTCTCTGGAGTGTTTTTAATATCTGTCATGGTATTAATTACTGATTACTGGTTACTTGGTTACTTCTTACGAAGTTTGCTTATGCTTGCGGTATCCCTTTAGGGACAACGGGGACAAAGGACTTGTCCGCATGTAACCCTGCAACGGACGCGAAGCTAATCCTTTAGGGCAACTTCGCGCTGATTACTGGTTACTGATTACCTGCCAGGCTCTGAGAACTTCGGCAACTGACCAAGCCTGGGCAATACAGCCTCTCGGTTTAAAGGGCGCATCGCCGTCAAAGATTTCGCTAATGCTGCCCAATCCTGCGTTGCTAAGATGGGCGATCGCTGGTTCTAGAAAGCTCAGGGCAAGATGGCGATCGCCATGAACTTTTAGATGAGCTAAAGCAAAAGCACCAATCAGCCAACCCCAAACTGTACCCTGATGATAGGCACTGTCGCGACTGTACTGATCGCCTCCATAGTGACCTTGATATTGAGGATGATGGCGATCAAGGCTACGTAAGCCATAGGAAGTCAGCAAAGACTGTTCACAAGCCTGAACTACCCCCTGTTGCTGCTGATGGGTTAGGGGACTTTCGGGCAGAGATACGGCAAAAATTTGATTGGGTCGCAGGGCAGGATCGTTGATGCCTCCTGGAGAATCGAGGACGTCAAAACAATAACCTGTAGACTGATTCCAAAAGCGCTTAAAGCCATGTTGAGTCTTCTCCGCCATCTGCTGGTACTGATTAGTATCTTTCTTCAAAATAGTCGCAAAAGCCGACATCGTTCGTAAGGCGTTATACCAAAGAGCATTAACCTCAATTGGTTTACCGTAACGGGGAGTGATTACCTCGCCGTTGACTAGCGCATCCATCCAGGTCAGCTGTACTCCCTCTACTCCAGCCCGTAACAGTCCATCAGCATCGAGCTTGATATCGTATCTTGTCCCACGACGATGCCAGTCGATAATCTCTGCTAATTTAGGAAAAATATCCTTTAAAAATTCCTGATCCTGAGTTTGGGCGTAATATTGACGCACCGCTTCAAAGTACCAAAGAGTCGCATCTACGGTATTGTAGTCGCCATCGGTAAGACTGTCGCCGTCAGGAAAACGATTGGGCAGCATTCCCTGGCTAACATATTCCGCAAAGGTGGCAAGAATCGAACGCGCAATTTGGGGACGACCAGTTGCCAGAGTTAATCCAGGCAAACTAATCATCGTATCTCTGCCCCAGTCATTAAACCAGTGGTAGCCAGCAATTACCGATTTACCGTCGGAGTTATTTGCTATGTGGCGATCGACAATAAACTGATCGGCAGTTAACACTAGCTGCTCAATGTCCTGAGGAATCGACTTGATGGTAAGCAGTCACTAAGCGATCGCCATAATTATGAACAAGAACTAATTACGGTATGGCAAACAGCTAATCCTAATTTCAAGTC
>JBCBEA010000671.1:0-2542 GCA_038529195.1 Cyanobacteria bacterium J06600_6 | reverse complement strand
TCCGCGATCTGGGGTAAAAGTTGTGTTTCCTTGTTGCTGGGCTGTCCAACCACTGAGCCAAACTAAACTCATTACTTTTACCCCAGATCGCGGAGCAATGGGAGATCGCAAAGATGCTTTAGAAACTGCTTGTGAGGACAACGAACAGGCTTTGGTTATAGAACAACTGCTTTAAAATTCGTTGGTTTTACCTTTTTTAAAAATCTACTTAGTTTTAAAATTTATGGACAGTCTTTCTGAACCTACACCCGATATTTCTGTTGATGTAGAGAAATCTGCTGTTACAACCAACCAAAAATCTAATTCTGCGATCGCCAAGCCTAAAAAGAAGAGGTTTCGTTGGGCAATACCTGTTATTTTAATTCTGGTGCTGGCTGGAAGAGGATTTGTCCGTTTATCTTCCCGCCGTCAAGATGCTCAACCTAATATTGAAACTCTGACTGTAGCTGCACAAACTCGCTCTGTAGAAATTAGCACCGAAGCCAGTGGCAGCATCAAACCTATTGACTCGGTTAACGTTAGCCCAAAATCAACAGGTAGATTAACCGCACTCTATGTCGAACAGGGAGATGAAGTTAGGGCGGGACAGCTATTGGCTAAAATGGACTCTGCTAACCTCAAAGCTGAACTCGCTCAAGCCCAAGGAGAGTTAGCCCAAGCCCAGGCTGAATATACCAGGGTACTTAATGGCAATCGTAGTGAAGCGATCGCCAGGGCAAAATCGCAGGTAAGATCTGCCCAAGCCAGAGCCGATCTAGCTGCTAAAAGAGTAGAGAAATATAGTTTTCTTGCCCAAGAAGGTGCGATCGCTCAACTGACTTTGGATGAATATATTAGCGAGGATTTAACAGCCCGCGCTAGCTTAGTCGAAGCCCAAGAACAACTACAGGAATTAGCTACTGGTTCTCGTCCAGAAGATATCGAGCAGTACAAAGCTAGAGTTAGTACAGCTAAAGCAAAAGTGGCATTAACCAAAACTAGGCTCGAAGATACAGATATTCGCGCTCCTTTTGATGGTATTGTCAGCCAAAGATATGCGGTAGTTGGCTCGATTGTGACCCCGGATGTTTCGGCTTCGGCTACTTCTTCTGCCACCTCAAGCTCGATTTTATCCATTGCCTCGGATTTAGAAGTCAACGTCAATGTCTCCGAAGCCAGTATTGCCAACATTGAACCCGATCAAACCGTAGAAATAATTGCTGATGCCTACCCCAATCAGACTTTTATGGGCAGAGTCAAACAAATTGCCCCCGAAGCAGTGGTGGAAAATAACGTTACTTCTTTTGAAGTCAAGGTGGAATTGCTTACAGGGCAAACAGAATTGCGATTAGGAATGAATGTTGATGCTGTATTTAAGGGCAAAACCATCGCCGATGCCTTAACTATTCCTACCGTAGCCATCACCACCAATCAAGGAAAAATTGGCGTTATGGTAGCCAATGAAGATAGTAAGGCAGAGTTTAAACCCGTGCGCATTGGCTTTAGTCAAGACGGTCAAACTCAAATCACTCAGGGCTTAGACAAGAGCGATCGCGTCTTTATCGATACTCCGCCAGGAGCAAGAAAAAGAATCTCTCTACCCTAAATAGTTCTTACTTATCCACATATTAAACATGAATATCTCTATGCAGCGTCAGCTAGTTGCTCTATTGCCCTTGGTAATTAGTTCTAGTATCATGGCAGGTTATATCGGACAAAAAGCGATGCCTTTAGCTAGCTTCGCAATCGCTACTATTCCTATATTCCAATCTCTCACCATCGAACAGTCTATACCTTCATTGCCTGGAAAGTTAGCCCTAAATCGAACTCAGCAAGAAAATATTGTCTCCATCAATCAAGAGTTAACCCAGCAAATCGAAAATATTTTAACTACAGAACAATTGCAAAATTTTACCGCAACACTGTCTGAGGGTCTAACTTTAAAATTTGCTCTCCAAGATCTTGCTCTATCTCCAGAACAGTCAAATCTATTACGTACTGCTCTCAAATCTGCTCAGATGAAAATACAGCAGGTTCTAACTCCCAAACAGTTGGAATATATCCAGCAACAATACAAAAACCGCGATCGCCAACAACAAAACGATTTGCAATTAACTGCTTCTTTATTTCAATAAAAATCATTATCCATTGTCAATTGTCAATTGTTCATTGTTAAATTATGAGCGCAAGTATCGTCGAAAATATAAAAATGGCAGGCAAAACCCTCGGCAGCAACAAGCTAAGGAGTGGTTTAACTATGCTAGGAGTAATTATTGGCAATGCTTCAGTGATTGCTATGGTTGCGGTAGGAGAAGGAGGACAAAGATATATTAGTCAGCAGTTTGAATTATTAGGTACAAATGTTTTATTTGTTTATCCTGGGGTAGAGCAAAGAGGACCACAAGCAGGGGCAGTACAGTCTAATAGTTTAGTCTTAGCCGATGCAGAAGCGATCGCCCGTGAAGTCCCCGCTGTAAGGGGAGTTGCTCCCGAAAAAAACGAACGCCAGAGGGTGACCTATTTTGACCGAGAGACTCAAGTAGGTATCAAAGGCACGACTCCT
>JBCBEA010000670.1:0-2550 GCA_038529195.1 Cyanobacteria bacterium J06600_6 | reverse complement strand
TCATCAACAATAGTAACCGGCACAACTCCTAACAATAGCTATGACAACAGAATCAGATATCAAGCATGTTTTTATTTGTGGTTCGGCTTTAAAAGGACAGCCAGACCACAAAAATCTCCAGTCAGCAAAGTTTATTAAAACCACGCAAACCCTGGCTCAATACCGTCTTCACGCAGCTGAAAATGGCTGGCATCCGGCTATTTATGCAACTAAAACAAATGGCGTTAGTATCCCTGGCGAAATTTATGAGATGACTACAGAGCAGTATGATTATCTGCTGAAAAATGAACCGCCTCATATGTATCCAGAGACAGTAAATCTTGAAGGAAATGAAACGGCGATCGCCATGCTATATCCTCAAGAATTAATCGAAAAGCACAATTGGGAAGATATTAGCGATCTCGGCGGTTGGGCAGCTTATAAATCATTGAACATTGAACATTGAACAGTTATTAATTAATTTTTCCTAGCTGAATAAGTGTTTGCAACAAGATATTTGCTCCCTGGATACATTCTTCTGGGGAGGTGTATTCGCTGGCATCATGAGAGACTCCCAGTTTGCTAGGAACAAAAATCATACCCATATCGCTAACCACGGCTAATTCTTGGGCATCATGGCTGGCGCGACTGGGTAAATAGGTATAGCTGAGGTCAAGATTTTCGCAAGATAGGGCGATCGCCTTTTGGATGTAAGGCTCGGCTAATGCAGGTTCGTTATGCAGGCAAGGATTTAAACGAATTTGAGTATTGGTAGCAACGGCAATTTCTTCTAGATGTATGCGTAGCTGTTTTAAGAGACTATCAATGTGCAAGCTGGATAGATCGCGAATGTCTAGGCTCATTTCTACCCAGCCAGGGACAACATTAGCAGCATTAGGTTTGACCTCCATTTTACCTACCGTGGCGACCTGCTGACCAGGAGTTAGCCCAATTTTATTTACAGCCAAAACAACTTGAGCAGCTGCAACCAGAGCATCGCAGCGCATCTGCATTGGAGTTGTACCCGCATGATTTGCACTTCCCTCAACCGTGATCTTGAATCTTCTTTGTCCAACTATGCCCTCGACTACGCCAATTTGTTTGCCCATAGACTCTAAAACCGGTCCTTGTTCGACATGAAGTTCGACAAACGCAGATATGTCTTCGATGCAGCGACGAGCTTGAATAATACTATCCCAGTTACCGCCAACTCTAGCCAAACAGGTTTGAATATCAGTACCATCAGGACGACGATAGTATTCGGGATCTTGAACAACTCTACCTGAAATTGCTTTAGAACCGATCATGCTGCCTTCTTCATCAGTAAAGACAATAACTTCTATTGGTCGATCTAATTTAATTTGATTTTCTTTTAAGATTTTGATTACTTCTAATCCGGCTAAAACTCCATAAGCACCATCATAATGACCACCACAGGGAACGGTATCAATATGTGAGCCAGTGGCGATCGCACTTGCTACAGGATTTTTGCCCGCATATCTACCAATAATGTTTCCTGCTGCATCGATCTCGACCTTCATTTCTAAGTCTTTCATCCACTGCTTAACTAGATTTCGTGCTTCTATATCTTCAGTACTGTAGGCGATACGTTTTACACCACCGTTAGGTAGTTGACCAATACTGGCTAGTTTAGCGATACTATTGTTTAGGCGATCGCCATCGACGATAAGTTTAGCAGTAACGGATTTCATAAATTGAGCAGCAGGTAAGTATACTGTATACAGTTGCTCCAACCTATCATATTGTTTAGCAAAGCTTTGGATAGCTGCTATACCAGTCTGCTCAAAATATTTTTTTACAATCTAAACTGCATCCGCACATTACCGACATAAATATCAGGGTTATCTTCAAAGTTATTCGGATTGTTAACGTAATAGAATGCAGGGAGAATTGAAAGATTGCTGTTAATAGGGAAATTATAAGTAGCCTCAATATCGAACTGCGTACCGCCGTCTCCCAAGCCAGAAGCAAGAAACTCTTCTCCATCAAGCACATCAAAGGGAACGACAAAAGATAGAGTGCCTAATGCGCCTTCTTTACCTAGATCGGGAAAAGCGACCCCAGCCTGAAAAGCTTGAGCGTTAACTTCGCCATTTTCTCGGTCGGGATTGGTCGGTCTAATGCTGGTACTTCCATAGTTATAGCGTCCAAAGATGCCTAATTTTTCTAAAATCTTAAAATCAACATTGAAGGCAAAAGTATCGGAAGGAGCATCGCCAATTGTGCCACCAAAACCATCATCTGCAACACCATAAATAGGTTCTCCTGTTGCTCCACCAACGCCAAAGCCAGTTAAATTTCCGTCAGCGTCAAATAAAGGTTGGTTGTTGTCTACAGTCGCTCTGGTATAGATTAGACGAATATTAGCCCGATCGGCGATCGCAAAATCTAGTTCCGCAGTCAAAGTTTGCGTCGCACTAAATAAGCCTTTATTGGGGTCGGAAGAGGTATTAAAAAATGCCGAGGGTAAAAATTCTGTATTCTCTCCTAGATAGCCAATTTTGAAAGTAATTAGGTCACTAAAATCATAGGTTACTACTGCTCCCGAAC
>JBCBEA010000669.1:0-2554 GCA_038529195.1 Cyanobacteria bacterium J06600_6 | reverse complement strand
TGACTATCCTAACTTTAGGACGAGCAGTAAATCCGGGTTATTGGATTTAATGTTAGTAATTCAATTTCTACATTACCTTCTATGGTTTCATCAAACATTAGCGAAGAAGCAATCAGCAATGCAGCAGAAACTGAACTCAAAAGTCAACTAGATGAAGCTGATGCTGAGATTATAGACTTTTCTCAATAACCTTAATTCTTGAAAAACTTACTTGAATTAACTAAAATCCGCTCTTCTCTGGAGAGAGGTGAGGAATTTTATTTCAATTTACTTCTGTGATGCGTATAAAGGAAATCCGATTGGCAACCGCGAAAATAATGCTAGTCAACGTGCGATCGCTCTCTAATCATTAAACTCTGCTGGAGTGAAAACGGCTTAATTATGTTTTATTTAACCACTTATTATTGCTTTCTTAACCTGAGTCACTTGATTCTGGGTTAAAACAAGTTTATTGGACAAAATTTAAGTCAAGATGTCAGACCAAAGCAAAGAAAATTTTCTACGTCCCAAAAGCAGTTATCACGGTGACTTTTCTCCTAGTAATCCTAACAATCTCCTTTTTAACGCTAATTTACAGGAATTTGCCCACAAGGTTTCTTATATATGTGGTTTAGAAAGCAATGGTAAAATATCTTCTGAAGATTCATATACTCAAATTAAGCAGCTATGGCGCGAATTAAAAGCTTCTAAAAAAGAATTGTTAGACGGAAAAGAAGCTGAATAACAATAGAGAATCAGTAACCTGGTAGATTCCAATTTTGTGGCTCAAACTCGGTCATAGAATTCAGCACCAAATCCGCATCTTTGAATAACTGATGGTCAAATACGGCATCGGGAATTACCACTACCGACATTCCTGCTGCGATCGCTGCCTTCATTCCCGCAATCGAATCTTCAAACACTAAACATTTCTGGGGGTCTGCGCTTAATTTCTTGGCTGCCAACAAAAAGATATCGGGTGCAGGTTTGCCCTGTTTAATTTCTGGATCGTCACCTAAAGTTGTGCTGGAAAATAGCTTAAGCCACGCCTGATGATTGGCAGTTTTCATCTCAAAATGACGGCGAGAAGAACTTGAGGCGATCGCCTGGGGAATATTATGTTCGGCTAGATGTTTAATCAATTCTATTGTGCCGGGTAAAACCTTGGCAGTGCCGTATAGCGGATAAAGCAGCTTATTTCTTTCGGTTAAATATTCTTCCGCAGTCATGGGAAGCTGGAGAAAATCGACTAAAATCCTGGCAGAATCCAGGGTTGGTCTACCTGAGATCGCCATTTTTGCCTCTTTTGTAAAAGTCTTGCCGTAACGTTGCGCCACTTCGCTATTAACTTTCTCATGCAATGACTCTGTATCTAACAGCAAGCCATCCATATCGTAAATGACGTGAGTAATAGACTTAAACATATACTTTACCCGAACAGTTAATAGATACTCGAATATACCTGAGTATGATTAACGCAGCGATAAGACAGTAATTATTTTTGTTTGGACGAGTAAAAGCTTAATCGCTCTGAGGAAAAATATAACAGTGCCGAAATTGATATTTCTAGCTAATAAAGTTTTGCCAGCAATTCTTGAAAATGTTTATCGTGCTTAATGTGAAAATATTCTTCATTTCTATTCAAGACAGCTTCGTAATTTTGAGGTGCTAATTCCATCACCCGTCGTAAATTTGCTAATGCTGACTTTGTATCTGTGAGCCGTACACAACAACAAGCTTTTCCGTAAATAGAATCAATCACAGAGTTAATACAGCTTGGCTCGCATTGTAAAGCGCGATCGCAACAATCAATTGCTTCTAGATACTTTTCTTGTGCATATGAGATTTTAGCTTTGAGATCCCAATTAAGATAATTATCTGGCTGATTTTGCAGAACATATTCGCATAGAATAGCTGCATTTTGATAGTCTCCCAACTCATATAATAAGAAAGCTTTGAGTCGATATATGACCAACTTATCTGGTTCATATTGTAAAGCGCGATCGCAACATTCAATTGCCTCTTGAAATTGTTCCAGACAGTCTAAAGCACAGGCTTTTAAATACCAAACATGAGCATTGTCTGATTTATATTTGATTGCAGCATCCAAAGAGGCGATCGCTCTTTCATATTGCTCTAGTTCGACTAGCGCAGCACCTTGAAAATAATATGACTGATGCAACCAATCTCTATTTTGTTTGTGGTCAGGTATTTTTTTGATCAGACGCTCATAAATTGCAACAGCCTCCTCATAACGAGACAAATTTAATAAACAAAAAGCTTTGCGAGTCATAACTCTGGAGTCATCAGCAAAACGAATCAACGCAGCATATTTGTCTTGAGATAAGGTCTGTAAAATATCATAAGCTTCTTGAAAATGCTGTGATTCAAAAAGTTCAACTGCCTTAAGCCACTGTCTTTCGCGAGGACGAATAATACGGATACTAATTACCATGAGTATGAGCGGCAGCAAGGTGCAAAATCGCCAATCCATATCTGATTATTAAATTAGATGCTATTAAAATAGTCTTCCCTTCTGCGCTACTCAAAACCTCTTGTTGTTACGACTGATCTT
>JBCBEA010000668.1:0-2556 GCA_038529195.1 Cyanobacteria bacterium J06600_6 | reverse complement strand
CTATTTTTGAGCCTTCAGCATTAAAACTAGCTGGACCATCTCCAACACCCAAAATCTGCTGCTGCAAATCTTCTGTAGACAGATCAAACATCAACTTATATTCCTCTAGCGATCGCCCAAAAGGAACGACTCGATCTAGCTGCATCGCCATATATCAACCCTGAAACCTTATTGAAAACTATACTTTAGCCTCCTTACTCTGTAAAACCACCTAAATTAAGTACTTTATTGTGTAGCTTAACGGTAAATTCACCTTAGCTCTGGTAGGTTACAAATCGTCAAATAAATTTAACTAGCTTATACTCCACAGCTTAAACGTTGAGCTTAAGGTTACTTGGCGGTTTCTTAAGTGTTTAAATGTGCGTCATAAGTCCTCACCACAAGACTATTAGACTTCATGCAAGAATCAATTAGCGTTAATTACTCCCAGATTCAAGACTGGGGGAATGGTTTTCAAGGGCAAATTTCAATTACGAATAATGGTAGTAGTAATCTCGTCAACTGGGACTTGGAGTTCGACTTACCTATTGGCATTAGCAATATTTGGGATGCAGAAATAGTATCTAATGATAATGGACGCTACAGGATTCAGAATCTAGCCTACAATCGGGAGATTGCTGGGGGAGAAACCATAACTGTTGGCTTTATTGGTGATAGTAGCGGTTCAAGCCCCCAAAACTTTGAGATTGATGGCTCTAAATTTGACAGCCCCAGCAGCAGTTCTAGTATCTTTACTGACTCGAATCCTAGTCTCAGCAGTGAATTATCCTTGGGTACAACTTATCAAGGAAGAGCAACATTTTATGATGCTGCCAACCCTGCTGGGGGAAAAGGAAATTCTGGTTATGATGTACCTTCTGGTTCAGCATTAGCGGGTGTTACCGCCATCAACAACGTTCAGTGGAATGGCTCGGAAGCCAGTGGCGGGTTTTTACGAGTAACAGGTCCCAAGCAAAGGGAAGGTGCAGCACCGATTGTGGTGCAAATTTCAGACCAGCTAGTTGAGCGAGCTGATGGTTTAGATTTAAGTGCGGAAGCCTTTGCTAACGTAGCGGAGCCGATCGATGGAATTGTCAATATTGAATATGAGTTGATTGGTCCTAGTGATAGTTTTCAAACTCCCTATGGTTACAGTATTGGTCAGGGAATTGTTGTTGAGGGAATTCCCGAATCCAATCCTTACTATGCTGCACTAAGACTCAACAACCACCGTTATCCTGTAGAAAGCGTCGATTTACTGACTGAGGGTGGAGGCAAAGTAGCTCTTAGTCGCGGTTCAGATAATCGTTTCACCTTAGACACCGGCTCGGCTTTATTTGGCGCGCAAGATTTAGTAGTTACAGATATTTTTGGTCAACAGGTAACTCTAAACGATATCAATATTACTGGTAGCAGTAGCGCCGATATCATTACCGGGCAACAGTTTAGTCTGCTTTAGACTCTGCTAAAACTAAAATAGCTCTAGCCGTGGGCGATCGCCTTGTACTGTAATGAAACTTCTAGTTTTAGAACTCAAAAAGTCAATAAAATGCTCAAATGAAGAGTATTTTGTACTGTAGTTGATATCAATCTAATAACTCTGCTGCACTATGCAATATCGAGGCTTATTTGTCGGTTTAACTACCCTGGATTTTGTATACAAAAGCGATCGCCCTCTTGCCGCAAATCAAAAAATAGTCGCCCAAGATTATTTAACCGTGGCGGGTGGTCCAGCAACCAACGCTGCGGTGGTATTTAACTATTTTGGCAATCACAGTAAACTGTTGAGCGTGGTTGGTCGGCATCCTTTAACGAAGCTGATTAACCATGATTTAGGACGGTATTCTATTGAAGCGATCGACTTAATGCCAGACAAAACAGATAGTCCCCCCGTTTCTTCGATTATTGTTGACTCAACGACGGGAAAGCGGGCAATTATTTCGATCAATGCAGTTAAATCTCAGGCTGATCCTCAGACTATCCCGGATAATCTTTTGACCGATTTAGATATTGTTTTACTTGATGGACATCAGCTAGAAGTTAGTTTAAAAGTCGCAGAGATTGCTAGATCTAAAAGTATCCCCGTAGTCTTGGATGGGGGAAGCTGGAAACCAGGCTTGGAACAACTCTTGCCAAAGGTCGATTATGCAGTCTGTTCGGCAAATTTCTATCCTCCTCAACATAATCAAACAGAGTCCAATTGCGTCTTGGACTACTTAACCGATTGCGGGATTAAATACATCGCAATTACCCAAGGAGAACAGCCAATTCTCTATCAAGACCACCAGACAAAGGCAAGCATAGCCATTCCTCCCCTCAAAGCTGTCGACACATTAGGCGCAGGAGACATTTTTCATGGTGCATTTTGTCACTATATATTGCAAGCAGATTTTCCCCATGCTTTGCAGCTGGCTGCGAAGACTGCTAGTAAATCTTGTCTGTCCTTTGGAACAAGAAGCTGGCTAAAATCTTGAAAGCTGTAGTTTCGCGCTAAAATTTTCCTAACCAAGCTACGAAGCGAAAAAATATTTAACTGGCTCTTGCATTTTTCAAAAAAAACTGTAATAATAGATACAG
>JBCBEA010000667.1:0-2561 GCA_038529195.1 Cyanobacteria bacterium J06600_6 | reverse complement strand
AGTCAAGGTTCTACTTTTGCCTGCGATGTTGCTAGCGGTGTTCCGGCTACTGTGGTTCAATCTCCCAAACACGGCACTGTCAAAATTATTGAGTGGAGAACGACGGAGTTTGGAGGTGAATTCGATCCTCAAAGTCGCTGCCAAATAGTCTCTGAAAAGTTTCAAAAATACGCTCAGGCAGGTACTCTCAAATATTTTACGACAGGCTCAGTTGACCGTACTCCCGTAATTTGTGCCGTAGCCAGCCAAAATGATCCCTGTAATCGGGAAAGCATGCTTTATACCCTAAAAAAAGGTAGTGATGCTGGTGAAACTCTCAAGCAGCTTTTAGATGTGAGATCGGGGGCTTCCGGAACGGCGTTAAATGAAACAAACAGCCGACTTTATATTGATTTTGATCAAATTGTTGAAGCTAAAGCCCAAGAGGGTCAAACTGCTGCCAGTACCGAAACTGAATCGGCAGAAAGCGATGAAACAATGCCTCTATTTTAACTAAGAATCCAGGAGATTTTGATCTTTTCGCTCCCGATGAAACAATGCCGTTTAAAATATAGATAAGTATTAAGAAATATAAACTATATTTTATGGCTACCGCACTTCCTTCCAACTACACCCAAGGGAAAAATCAGCAGAAATCCCGCGTCATAGTTGTAGGTGCAGGCATCGGCGGTCTGACGGCAGGAGCATTATTAGCCAAGCGGGGTTATCAGGTAACAATCTTTGACCAGGCGATCGTGCCTGGAGGCTGTGCCTCTACGTTTAAACGTCGTGGTTTTACTTTTGACGTAGGTGCAACTCAGGTAGCAGGATTAGAACCAGGAGGCATTCATCATCGCGTTTTTCAAGAATTAGGTATTGAATCGCCCACCTCTAGCTATTGCGATCCAGCCTGTGCGGTATTTTTGCCAGGGGAAAGCGAGCCAATTAATGTGTGGCGCGATCCGGATAAGTGGAAAGAAGAAAGACAGAGACAGTTTCCTGGTAGTGAACCGTTTTGGAATCTTTTAAACAAGTTATTTGAAGCTAGCTGGCGCTTTCAGGGTCGAGATCCAGTATTACCTCCTCGAAGCGCCTGGGATATCTGGCAGTTGGTTTCCGCCGTTAGACCAGATACATTAATTACCGTTCCTTTTACGCTGATGACCGTTGCTGATGCCTTGAAGCTTTATGGTTTATACGAGCATAAACGTCTGAAAACCTTTTTAGATCTACAGCTTAAGCTTTATTCCCAAGTCGGCACAGATGAGACAGCCTTACTCTATGCTGCTACCGCCCTAGCGGTTTCTCAAGCACCCCAGGGACTATTTCACCTAGAGGGGAGTATGCAGGTATTGAGCGATCGCCTGGTAGCAGGTTTGGAGAAATACGGTGGTAAACTCTTAATGCGTCATAGCGTCGAAAGAATTCATACAGAGTCGGGAAAAGTCACGGGGGTTACAGTCCGCAACCGTAAAGGCGAAACCTGGACGGAATCCGCTGACGAGGTAGTAGCAAACGTCACGGCACAGGATCTTGTTAGGCTAACTGACGATAAAACTCTAGCTAACTATGAACGTCGAGTCGATAAATTACCCCAACCATCAGGCGCATTTGTAGTTTACTTGGGAGTTAAGAGGGAAGCCATACCCGCAGACTGTTCTCCTCATCTACAATTTCTCTACAACGAAGACGAAGTAATTGGTGAAAACAACTCTTTGTTTATCTCTGTCAGTAAGCCAGACGATGGACGGGCGCCCGAAGGACAGGCAACTCTAATTGCTTCTTCCTTTACCGATGCCGATCTGTGGTGGAAAAATAGTCAAGACTACGATGAGATCAAAAAGCAGTATACCGAAGAAGCGATCGCTCGTTTAAACTCCTACTTCGATCTCTCTCCTGAAAATATTGTCTATACAGAAGCAGCTACACCCAGAACTTTTGCTAATTTCACCGCCAGAGAAAAGGGTATTGTCGGCGGATTAGGACAGCGAATTAAAACCTTTGGTCCTTTTGGCTTTGCCAACCGTACTCCCGTCAAACATCTGTGGCTAGTGGGCGATTCTACCCACCCAGGGGAAGGGACAGCAGGAGTTAGTTATTCTGCATTGACTGTAACTAGGCAAATCGAAGCTGGTAGTTAGTTTTTTTGGGAAGAGGAAAAAGGCGATCGTTTCCCAATTGCTTTATTGTGAAATACCATAGTGTTAAAGTTAATAATTAAGTATGGTTAAAACCAAATCTGAACAGAAAAATGTTCTAGAGGGGAATCCTACCTTAAAAATGGTTCATTAAAACTATTGAATCAATACGCTTAGATTTATTAACTATTTGTAGTTAGTTGAGGTTTATTGACTATTTTCTTGTTACCGTTACAATTACAAGTTTAACAATCTAGACGAGAACACTTAATTCTGAACAGCATGACACAAGCGCAAATACCATTGTCAGCTTCGCGAAATGTACCTGAATTATTTGCTCACATCGATAAATTAATTAGAGAAATTCAGGCATTATATTGTCTTGATGCTATACCTTGGGTAGTGGGTTATTCAGGTGGTAAAGACTCTACTGTTACTTTGCAG
>JBCBEA010000666.1:0-2562 GCA_038529195.1 Cyanobacteria bacterium J06600_6 | reverse complement strand
TGCAACGCCAGACTATTCACTCAAACTATTCTTAATTATTGAAATGAAGAATAGTTTGAGTGAATAGTCTGGCGTTGCATAAATAAGGGATGAATTAGAAAATTGAAATAAAGTGATTTATTTTAAACAGAGAAAATGAAATGTCCCGAGTGTAAGTCGGAACATATTCGCAAGAATGGCATGAGAAGAGGAAAGCAAAATCATATCTGTGTCAGTTGCGATCGCCAATTTGTAAAAAATCCTAAGAATGGTCGGGGTTACAGTGATGAAATCAGAAAAGCATGTTTCAGAATGTATCTCAATGGAATGGGGTTTAGAGGTATAGAGAGAAGTACGGGAGTTCATCACACGACAGTTATCAATTGGGTCAAACAAGTTGGAAAATTAATTCCAGATGCTTACGATCCTGAATCAACTCCACAAGTCGGAGAATTAGATGAATTGGAAACCTTTGTCGGTCATAAAAAAACAAGATTTGGCACTGGAGCGGGGCGTATGCTCCAGTGCCAAGCGGAGCTTGGTCAGATGCCATTCGGCATCGCGTAGATCACTTTAAACCTGGAATTTTAGGATGGGTTTTAGGCAATCACAGTGCCGAAACATTTGAACCGCTGTAGGAAATTGTCAGAAAGTGGCAGTGCTATTTTTATGTCACCGACGGATGGAAAGTCTATCCAGGTTTTATTCCTGACGGCGATCAAATTATCTGTAAAACCTACATGACAAGAGTACAAAGGCGCTTTGCCACGCCGCATGTGGGCGAAAACACTCGACTGAGACACTATCTTGCTCGATTGCATCGTAAGACTCTTTGCTACTCTAAATCTGAGGAGATGTTAAAGCATTCAATTCGATTACTGATTCATTACTTGAAGTTTAAAGATGTACCTGTTCCTTATCGATTCCTCCCCTAATTCAGCAACGCCCCTGACACAAAGAACATTCCTATCGTAACCTGCACCGCGAAGAACTCTGATGTTGATCGCATGTGGGCAAAAAAACAAGGGGTCAAAGCCTATGTGACTAAACCTTATACCCAAGAGCAATTAGCCTCTGCTGTTAAGAAAGCGGTCGGTTTGTAGGCAGAAAAAACGTAAGGTAAATAATCCAAACAAGGATGAAGCTAAATGCAAATATCTAGTGCAGCTGAAAGAATTAGAGCCAATTTACAGGATTTATTTAAAGCAGAAGCATTACCGGGTAATCCCTATGTAAAATTTAGTTTGACCTCGGAAATTACGGCTTTACTTTCTATGGAGCATGTAGAGGAATCAGGAATTATTGATGCTGAGAACGTTACTCCTCTACCCAGCATGCCTGAATCAGTAATTGGCATGACTAATTCTGAAGATCGGGTCTTTTGCATTTTCGATTTTGCCCAACTTTTGCATTTACCTTCTCCTTTAACTCATCTACGTCAATACCAAATCATAGTACTAAATATATCTAAAATTATTAATCGAGAAGAAACGGTATATATGGGCTTGGCTGTCCAAGAGCTCCAAGGTTTAGTTCGTTATGAGGATCAAGATATTGATTCTCAATCTACAGCTTCTTTAGCAAAAGACTCATACATGTCTGGGGCTATTCTCACTAATGATACAGAGCTTTTAATTATAGATATTCCAGAAATTTTAAAGGATCTTACTGTCGTACATTAAAAGCGTAAATTCATATTTTTGACTGATTATTTTTCATCTCTATTACTAATTACTACCTAAAACTAAAAATATGACTAACTCATCTCAAAACTCTATTCAAAATAATATTAAAAGCCCTAAATCTCTGGGTCAAAAACTTTCTTCTCTTAAATCAAAAGCTACATTAGTTGCCGTTTCTATTGGAGTGGTGCCAATGGTTATTGTGGGGGTATTGGCTCACAAAGTTAATAGTTCTTCTCTGAAGGAACTAATTGAAGAAGAACAAATTGAAAAGACAGGATTGGCTTCAGCAACCTTTGCTGATTTTATTGAAGATAGAGCTAAAGAATTGGAATCTATTGCTGATAATCCCCTGCTTTCCCAAGCAAAATATCGAGAAAGGATAACCATAGCCGAAAAAGTAGATTTACTAGACATTTTCGCTAAAGATTTAGGATACTATGACTCCTTGGCATACTATGATGTCAAGGGAAATTTTAAATTCCAAGCCAATATTGATACAGAAACAAATACTCCGATTCTAAACATTGGCACACAAGAACATTTTCAAGAATTAATCAAAACCAAAAAAACCCAGATTGATTCTCCTAACTTAGATGCAGAAAAGCACCTCCAGATTGGGTATGTCGTCCCCGTAAAAGAACAGACAACGGGTCAAATCGTGGGGGTAATCAATGCTCAGGTAACTGGTTTATCTTTGGAAAAACTGTTCAATGTATTTGCCGAACCTTTGTACAGGACAAAAGTTGAAGAAGTAGAGCGAAAGAGGGTTTCATGAAAAGTAACGACACTTGAATCATGAAAACCCTATGGACAATGTTAGCTCGCTCCGTGAAACCTTAAGACCTCTCCTAAAGTGGCACGGAGCTAGATTGAGTTTTCTCGCACTATTCTTGTCAAG
>JBCBEA010000665.1:0-2563 GCA_038529195.1 Cyanobacteria bacterium J06600_6 | reverse complement strand
AACTATTCCCGAACTATATCGCTGTCTCTGGGATGAAACCTGGGATATCATTTTTTTTGCAGGACATAGCCGAACCTTAGAAAGACAGGGAATTCTCTATTTAAATTCCCAAGACCGTCTGACCATTCAACAGCTCAAAAATGGATTTAAGCAGGCGATCTCGTCTGGACTACAGCTAGCAATTTTTAACTCCTGTGATGGTTTAGGGCTAGCAGAAGAATTGGGTAAATTATCTCTACCCCAGTCCATTGTGATGCGGTTGCCAATTCCTGACAAGATGGCACAGCAGTTTGTTAAACGCTTTCTTCGAGCTTATGCGGGAGGCGACTCGCTTTATTTGGCAATGCGTCGGGCTAGAGAGCAGTTGGAGAGCTATGAGCAAGATTTTCCCTGCGCTAGCTGGCTGCCCATAATCTATCAAAATCCTGCGGTAATTCCTCCTCAGTGGTCAGACTTTTTTCGCCCAAAATTCATCGATAAGTTTAAAAACAATAGCTCTAAACAGTCACTTAATGCTTTAGCTCTAATTGCGATATTAGCCACGGCAATAGCCTTGACAGCACAGTTTTGGGGTTTGCTCCAGCCAGGAGAGTTACACGCCTATGATCGCCTCATGCTTTTCGGCTACAGTCCCCCTCTAGATCCTAAAGTTGTGGTTGTCACCGTTGACGATTCAGATTTGAACTACCAACGAGAGCTAAATATGGAGCTAAGTATGCGTGGCTCTCTCGCTGATGCTGCTCTAGATCGTCTGGTACAGAAACTCAATCGCACCCAGGTAAAAGCGATCGGGCTGGACATTATTCATGATTTTCCTTTTGACTCACAGTTGGCTGAGACTCTTGCCCAAACTGATAATTTTGTAGCTATTTGTCGGGTGGAGAATCCACCTGAATTAGTCAGTATTGCTCCTCCAAATCAGCTTAACCCAGAGCAGCTAGGTTTTAGTAATTGGGCGATTGATAATGATGGCAGTATTCGCCGTCAAATAATTGGTATGTCTCCCGATCAAGTTTGCAGCAGCAGTTGGTCTTTAAGCTTACGCCTAGCCTTAAAATATTTGGGCGATGTCCCGACGGAACTTAATGCCCAATCACCATTAGCAATAGATGGAACAATATTTCCCCAACTACAGACATTGAGCGGTGGATATCGCTTACCCGAAGCGAAAGGCTATCAAATCCTACTTAATTACCGACGCCCAATACCGCAGTCAGTAACTTTAAGAGAAATTTTAACGATGCCTCAAGGAGAGCTAGAACTTCTGGTCAACAATAAGATTGTGCTGATTGGCGTAGTCGGACATAATCGCGATCTACATTACACTCCCTATAGTCGAGGAGAACAGTCAAAACGCTTTGCAGGAGTGATGATTCATGCGCTAATGAGCAGTCAGATCATTGACGTTGTCTCAGGAGAGCAAAAATTGTTGAGCTGGGCATCTTCATCCCTGGAAATATTGTGGATTGCATTTTGGTCAGCCATCGGCACGGTGATTATTTTCAGCTTTAGGCGATCGCCAATGAAAATTATGTTAGCAATAATTCTAGCTCTGGCTATATTGTTCTTCAGCTGTTGGCTGCTGCTTATTAACGGTATTTGGCTGATCGCGATCGCTCCTGCCATAAGCCTGATCCTCGCAGCTACTTTAACCCTAATTTATAGTAAAAAGTATTCTACCGAAAATTAAAGCCATGTTGCTGGTCGTTATTATTGTTCTACTCTTGGTGGGAAACTGGTTTTTCACCGAGACGTTAATTTTTGTCCCTGTTAATCTTGCTACTCGCTTTACCTCCCTTGGCTGGTGGGTGCTAGCTTTACTCGCGATCGGTTTTATTGCCTGGTGTATTGGTGATGATTGAATAATTGACTTAAGTGTAAGTTAGCAATATCAGTCGATTTATAGCGATCACATTTGCCAAAAGTTTCAATGATTCATCAAAAATGAAAATAAACGCTTTTGCTATCATTTATGCTGATAGTAAGGAAGTCAGCCTAATTATTTGTAGTCTAGGTTTTGCTAGCACTCTATTCATCTATTACCTGCAGCGGTTGGGTTTCATAGTTTAACCCAACCTACTAGTTCTTTGTATAATCTAGAAAAATGTGAGCAAAGTAATGATGTATACAACCAATTATGATCGCTGGCTAGAAGAGCAAATAGTCAACTTGCAAACATCGGATTACTCAAATTTGGATGTTGATAATTTAATTGTGGAGCTGAAGGCTTTGGGTAGAGCAGAAAAATCGGCAGTAAAAAGTTTGGTCTACCAAATTTTACTCCACATGCTGCTAATTGATTATTGGCATGAAGAATCAAAGTATAGTCAGAACCATTGGCGAGCAGAAATAGATGCCTTTCAATTGCAATTAGAAGACCGTCTGACCCCTAATTTGATCAGGTTAGCTCAAGATAATTTACCGAGACTATATGCTAAAGCTAGACTGAACGCATCCCGTAAAAGCAGATTAACAATAGATCGCTATCCCGCAGAATGTCCTTACACTATTGACGATCTTGTGTCTAATGTGGATTAAAAAATCTTGAAACTAGTTGAATACG
>JBCBEA010000664.1:0-2573 GCA_038529195.1 Cyanobacteria bacterium J06600_6 | reverse complement strand
CTTCTGGATCTTATACCCTTTCTCATGGTTTAGAATCCCTGATTCAACAAGATAAAATAGGACAGCCTGAAGGAAAAAATGAGTCTGCTAACTGAATTAAAGTTAGCTTCTGTTGAATTGTTGATGCTGGCTCATTCATATGTTTATAGCTTTGTTTCGCAGGCAACTTTAAAGCTTATGGCAGTTTAAGCAGCTATTTTTAAGCTCTTATTTTACTACTATCAGTTCTTAACTCTATTAATCCGATCAATACAGCTTGAGTTAGTCATAATTTGTGGATAACTTGTGGATAAATTGCAAAATTTGGCTCTTACCTGTGGAAAAACACACTTAAACAGACTAAATAGGCTAGTTTAAGAATTTTAATTTTGAAACTTCTGTCGACTAACAAAGTTAATGCGATCGCTCAACAAAGAAATTGTCTGATTTAAAGCCCTATCTTTCCTTAACTGTTTAGAAATTTTGTCGCAGCTATACATCACCGAGGTATGGTCTTTGCCGCCAAACTTCTCACCAATCCTGGGTAGGCTTAGGTCTGTATGTTGACGCATCAAATACATCGCAATGTGTCGAGCATTGCTGATTTCGCGACGACGAGAGCTACTTTTTAAATCCTCAATGGGAACTTTTAAAATCTCTACCGCTACTTCTAAAATTGTGTCTGGCGAAGCTGTAATTTGTTCTACCTTCGGATTTAAAGCCGACGCTACGTTTTCCACAGTCATCGATAAGTTAGATAGAGAAATATAGGCGATCGTTCTAATCAACGCACCCTCTAACTCTCTGATATTAGAAGTGTATTGGCTAGCAATATATTCGATCGCCTCTCTGGGCAAACAAACATTTTCGTACTCCGCTTTTTTCTGTAAGATCGCCATCCGTGTCTCTAAGTCGGGTACTTGGACATCGGCAATTAAACCCATCGAAAACCTAGAGCTGAGACGCTCTTGCAGCTTGGGAATTTGTTGGGGCGGGCGATCGCTAGCTAAAACGACCTGTCTTCCTGCTTCGTGCAGTGCATTGAAAGTATGAAAAAATTCTTCTTGAGTATATTCTTGACCTTCAATAAACTGGATATCGTCTACTAACAGAATATCGGCACTGCGATAATGCTGACGGAAGACTTGAATACTATCATTCCGAATAGCTGCGATTAAATCATTAGTAAATTGCTCAGTTGAAACATAAAACACTTTCGCATCGGGATTAATCTCTAGGTGATAATGTCCAATTGCCTGCATTAAATGGGTTTTCCCCAATCCAACACCGCCACAGAGAAACAGAGGGTTAAAATCTCGTCCTGGGGATTCTGCTACTGCTAGCGATGCAGCATGCACCATGCGGTTGGTTGAACCAACAACGAAACTATAAAAGGTATATTTAGGATTTAGTTTATTTGGTTTAAGAGAATTTTTTTTAGAGCCAGAAGCCGACTGCTGGTATTTGGCATAGTCAATGGGCTTGCTCAAAAAGTTTGAATTTGCGCCTTGTTTGGACTTAAGAGAAATTTCTAGCGGTTTACCAGTAACTTCCGTTACGGCATCGCTAATAATACCCAAATAATATTTTTGTAAATGGCTCATCACAAAAGCATTGGGAGTTTGAATCGTGATGCCATTAGCATCGAAATGATCGAGCGTAGCATTCTGAATCCAAGTTTCAAAAGTGGGACGACTTAATCTTTCTTTGAGAAGCTCTAAAACTTTTTCCCATAGTTGCTCTGAAGAAATTGCCACTCTATTATTTGACCAGTAAAGATAACATAAAATGAAGATAGACTATCTGCAAAGCAGAGATCGATCCGCAAAGGCTAATCTTTGGTGAGTAAGCAGCCTATATCGACTTGTAAAAGTTTACCAGTTGAGCTGGATTCGCAACTGTATTGTTTATTATCTATTTCAGATCGTTAAAACTTTCTTGAGAGACAATATACTTCATTTAGTAGCTTTTTCTGCTGAATTGAGCGGTCAGTTAATTTAATTTAATCTATGAGCATTTCCGAGATTGTACAGCTGGGACAGCCTATTCTTAGAAACCAGGCACAGCCTGTGAAGCAAGTATCAGATCCGCAGATTGTTAAGCTAATCGAACATTTGATTGATACAGTGATCGCCAATCAGGGTGTCGGAATTGCTGCGCCTCAGATTAACCAACCTTACCGTATTTTTGTAATTGCTTCTCACCCAAGCGATCGCTATCCCCAGGCGCCGACGATGTCTCCCACAGCGATGATTAATCCACGGATTCTGGCTCATGGCGAGTCGATAGTACAAGATTGGGAAGGCTGCTTGAGCGTCCCAGATACTAGAGGTTTAGTCCCCAGATATCAGCAGATAGAAGTGGAATATACAACTGCTTCGGGAGAAATTAAACAAGAAGTTTTGACAGATTTTGTCGCTCGTATTTTTCAGCATGAGTTAGATCATCTCGACGGGATTGTATTTAGCGATCGCATTACCAATCCTGAAGATTTATATACGGAAGCTGAGTATAGAGAGATTATTTCAGCGGTTGATAAAGGCAAAGTAGATGTTTAGCCAAATAAATTATGGATATCAAAATTCCGCCAAAAT
>JBCBEA010000663.1:0-2578 GCA_038529195.1 Cyanobacteria bacterium J06600_6 | reverse complement strand
CCAATATTTCATTCCTCGAAGGACTTTGCTGTCCTTTTCGTAGTTAATTGCGATTTCACTAGCTAGAAACTTCCAGCTAATATGTCCAGTTGCTTGCAAAGAGGAAATAGCCTTAATTGGATGCCGTACTTGATGTACGATTGGTAATTCTAAGCTTCTCAGGTCTTTAAAACTCGGACCAATTGGCACTTGGGTTTGATCAGATACCAACATCCACGATGATATCCCATTTTTTCCCAGACGCTCATGCCCAACTTCATAACCAAATGACTTAAAAAGCTTACTTGTATAGGTAGTTCCACTTCTGCCACAACCAATAATCATTATCTTTTCTTGATTCCTCTTTCTAACTGCACGATAATTATACCGAAACTCAAGTTCCCTATATAAGTTCCGAATTGAGACAGGAACCAGTTTTTTCACTTCCTTGCTAATCATTAGTTGTAGGGCATTCTATTTGATATTCTGGTCTTGGATCAATTGTATTCCAACTTTGCTGCACTAAGAAAACGTTCATAGGCTTTATCTTCATCAAAAAGCTCTAAAGCCTTTTGTTTATTGGCCTGATGAATCCGCTCTATCCCAGAACTATCCAATTGAAGTAGAGATATTAATCCTTGGGCGATTTCCTCAATATCATATCTGTCCACCAAAAAGCCATTGATCTTATCTTCTACGAGGAAAGCATTTTCCTCAATGTTGCTCGCTAAAATTGGAATCCCACTACTTAGTGCCTCTGAGAGAACGTTAGAAAAACCTTCAAAAATCGACAATAGACATAAAGCCTCTATCCGTTGATATACTTCATGCACATTGTTGGTCACACCTCGGTAGATAACTTTATCCGTAACACCTAACTCTTCAATTAACTCCTGAATCTCATCAAAATAGGCTTGATCTCTCACACCGCCATACATTTCTAAAGTCCATTCTTCAAAACGTTCATTGACTTTTCCCAGCGCCTTGATGAGATTGATTAGGTTTTTTTCTTTCGAGATGCGCCCAACATAGCCAAGTCGAATTATTTTTTTAGGGACTTTGCTTGTCTTGGTCCATTCAAATTGCTCGAGACTAAGAATGTTCGGTGTAAAGAAGAGTTTCTTTTCTAAGAAACTAAATCTCTTTTCGATGTATGTCTTTTTAGATAAGGAGTTTACAGTAATAGCCCCAGCTAACCGACACAACTGAAAGTAGAACCTATCATAGCTGGGAATAATCAGTGATGTTCGCTCTCCAATTACCAACTTGAATTTGCGCCTTGAAAGCAATTTAGCCATCATAGCGACTAGGCTTACCTCTCGCAGGTATGCAATTACAACTTCTGGGTTGTATTCATTAATTTTCTTTACAACTTGAAGGACACGCCTTGCTTTCGAGTCATGATTACTAAGTGCCTCGTATGGCAGCAGATTTTCTTCTACAAAAGGTCGGTAAAAATCATAATCCGTTAGTGCAAGAATGGATACGCTATGCCCCTTTTTAACACACAATTGAGCGAGCTTGAGCAATTGAAATTCTGCACCTCCTTGATTAATTGAGCCTGTTAAAAAGAAGAGTTTCATACTATTTGAACAGATATAATTTATTGGCTACATACCGTTCTGACCTAGGGCTTGAAAAGAATTAATGTAGCGGTGACTCCGTTAGATGTCCATATTCTACGCCAATCCTGAATCTGATCTAGGAACTCGCGCCAATTTTCCGTCATTCGATCTGTGTCCTTCCCGATAGATTCAGGAATATTATATTTATTCGGCACATATCGTTCTGCATTATCTAAAATGAGCAGCCCCCCACTTCTTAGTTTCTCAATCGAAGAAAGGCACAGAATATCACGACATTGGCCATCGACTAATATGAAATCAATGCCGTTTGAAGCAATCTTTTCCAATACAAGAACATAAGGAGACAATCTTGGATTATTTGTACTAAGTTCTTTTAGCTCATACTTCACATTAGTTAAAGAGGCTATTTCTGCATCTACTTTTCTGAACCACCCTTCATGATGTTCTATGCTGTGCAAATGATGGCAACGACGAGCAAACCATTTTGTACTACGTCCAGAACCAAATTCAAGTCCACGGTCAGAAGGTCTTATAAGATGATCTAGTAGTAAGACAGCCTGTTGGGTTAACCATGGAGCGTCAGGATGTTTATATTCAAAGAACTTTTGCCCTAGCCTACTAAATATGTACTGGATACTATGGTGCTTCTTAAACATGTTCTTTCGATCTGTTTTCTAGCTATTCAAAATAAAGGACTTGGTGCTTAATCTAGATGCAACCCACAAGATGAATTAATGAAGCATAAGAACTAAAATGATCTTACGCTTGATTAATGTATATCAGAAATAACCCCGTTTTCTCAGGTTATAGCCTTTACCAATTCGGCTGAAGTCAAAAACTCAATTTGTGGCCACTTCTGTAGCATACGACCTAGGAGTTGATCAAAGCGCTTCAGGTTTCCTGTTCTGTTCTTCTCAGCTAGTTCTCCGATAAAATTGATTCGGTGGCTACTCAAAATGGCAGGTTTCTTCGCAGCAAAAGCTGCTTGAGTTTTTGTCAAAGCGGAGTCCACC
>JBCBEA010000662.1:0-2580 GCA_038529195.1 Cyanobacteria bacterium J06600_6 | reverse complement strand
TTTGCTCAACAGATTATCTTGCTAGATAACTTTAACTTTCGACTCTAACCACTTTGTAAACTTTTCTCTGATGGCTCTAAAAAGTCTCTTGGTGTAATGCTTCCTGGTGAGTATGAATTTGGCACTGACACAAAAGAAATTATGGAGATTATGTCAGGAGAGCTTGATGTGCTTCTTCCCAATTCATCTAGCTGGCAAACAATTGTCGGCGGAGAATCCTTTGAAGTTCCAGCATCATCTAAGTTTAAGTTGAAAATCAAAACAATAACAGATTACTGTTGCTCGTACATCAAATAAATTTCTGCTGTATTAACTGCTTTGTTTTTATAGAAAAGATTCTAGATCGGCTAATTCTTGCGCGATCGCATTTTCTAATTCTTCAGGAGACAATTTGGGTTGTTCTTCCTCACTCAGTTCTTTTTCTGATACTTCTAGCTTTAATACTTCATAGAAGAGATAGTTTGATAGAGAGTTAATATTAGAATGTTCAAAAATTACCGTTGAGGAAATAGTGGTTTCTAAATTAGTTTCTAGTTTATTCTTTAGCTCGATCGCCATCAAGGAATCCATCCCAATATCGAAGAAGCCTTGAGAGGTACTAGGTAACTTATTAGCTGGTAAACCAAGTACATTACCTACTTGTTTTTGAATAAATGTAGTTAAGTATTTTAGCTTTTGTTCTGGCTTTATAGTTTCTAGTTCTCCTAAGAAATTTACTGAGCTATTCACAACATTAGCTTCTGGCTTTAGCTGTTTGAAATCGGCTACCAAAGGTAAGTTATAACCAGAGTCAGTAAAACGCGACCAATCGACAGGAATGATGCCCACTTGCGGATTAGACTGATTCATCATTTTTTCGAGTATCGCTAAACCTTCCTGGGGAGAAATTGCACCGATGCCTTTTAAATTCATAGTGCGATCGACCTTAAGTTTTGCTGCTGCGCCAATATCAGACCATGCACCCCAATTTAAACTCAATCCTGGCAAACCTTGAGCTTGTCTATAGTGAGCTAAAGAATCGAGGAAAGTATTAGCAACTACGTGATTTGTTTGCCCAGGCGAACCTAATAAAGAAGCAGCAGAAGAGAAGAGAATAAAGAAATCTAATTCTATATCTTTAGTTAACTGATGGAGATTCCATGCTCCTGAAACTTTAGGATTCATGACTGTTTGCATTCTGTCGGCATCCATATTGACCATCATGCCATCGTCTAAAACTCCAGCAGAATGAATTATTCCAGCAAGGGGAGGTAGGGCGGGGGAAGTAGGGTAAGTAGGGGAAGCAGAGGTAGCGTGAAAGCTAATAAAATTATTCGACGTGAATATATTTTCTATAGAATTATAGTCAGAAATATCAGCTTGAATTACTTTTACAGTGATATTTTCTTGTTCTAATTTATCGATTTGTTGTTGGGCATATTCTGAGGGTTTACTACGCCCAATTAAGATTAGGTATCTTGCACCTTTTTCTACTAGCCAGTTAGCAGTTAATAATCCTAAATCGCCTAATCCACCAGCGATAAGATAAGTTGCGTTTTCTTTGATTTGGCTAGAGAAAGCAGAGGAGGCAGAGGAAGTGGCCCTAAAGGATACCGCTTCGCATAAGGAAGCAAAGGAAGAGATATCTGTGGCATCAGAATTATGTCCGATAATAACTTTGCCAATATGTTTTGCCTGCTGCATATATTGGAATGCTGAAATTGTATTTTCTAGGGGAAATGTTTTATGGGGTAAAGGTTTTAATTCTCCTGTAGAAAATCTCTCTGCTAATTTTATTAAAAGAGACTGAATCAAATCGGGTTGCTGCTGGGCTGTCGTAAACAAATCTATTAGTGAATAGGAGATATTAGGCTTTATTTTTGCTATTTCTGTTTTGCTTTTAATATCCCGTTTGCCGATTTCTAGAAAGTGTCCGTTGTCTTTGAGAATCGATAAACTTTTATCTATAAATTCTCCAGATAAAGAGTTAAATACGATATCGACTCCTTCTCCATTAGTAAGCTGCATTATCTCGTCGGCAAAATCTAGGTTACGGGAATTCATAACGTGTTTTATTCCCAAGGAGTGTAAAAAATCCCACTTACTGGAGCTAGCTGTAGCAAATACTTCCATTCCTGCAAGCTGGGCAATTTGTACCGCAGCCATTCCTGTACCCCCCGCTGCCGCGTGAATTAAGATACGTTTTGGTTGTAGAGACGTTTCGCCAAACGCCCCGACAATGTTTTCCAATGCGTAGGATGCGGTTAAAAAGTTAGCAGGGATGGTAACGGCTTCTTCCCAATTTAGGTTATCTGGTTTGTTTACTACCATCAAGCGATCGACAGTAACGTATTGATTAAAGCTACCTGTTGCTAGGGCTATGACGTTATTTCCAATGGCTAAATCGATAACACTTTCTCCGACGGCTACAATCTCGCCAGCGCACTCAACGCCAAACCAATCTTTTTCAAAAGGAAGTAAACCCAATGTATCCAGAACATCGATAAAATTAAGTCCTGTTGTCTTTACTTTTATTTCTACTTCACTAGCTTGAGGTGGACGGCGTTGTAAGGGAGTAAGCTGTAAATTTTCAGCCGTACC
>JBCBEA010000661.1:0-2586 GCA_038529195.1 Cyanobacteria bacterium J06600_6 | reverse complement strand
CGTGTCAGTTTTGTCATCCTATACATAGCAGCTCTAGCTCACCTTGCCTTCTTGATAGTTCTAGGATATCTCAGCAGGTTTTCAATCTCGCTTCTCCCGAGGCTCTTTCGAACCTGAGGAGGAGATAGTGCTTTAAGACTTCTTTAAGACAACTAAGCCTGTCTGAACTTCCAGACAACGGTTAATGATTTCGGTTACTTTGTAAGCAACACATCACAATCAAAAGAAATAGCTTCACGGCGCACAGATGTATACTTCTGGATGGCCGAAAAACCAGAACAGGTGTTGGTAGAGAACTGGGTCTCCACCCCCTGCTGGGTCAAAGAATGTGGTGTTAAAGTTTCGATCTGTTAATAGCATTGTAATCGCTGCTGCAAAAACTGGTAGAGAAAGTAGTAATAAAAATGCTGTTATTAATACAGCCCAAACAAACAAGGGCATTCTGTGGAGAGTTAAACCAGGGGCTCTCATATTAAAAATAGTTGTTATGAAATTAATAGCTCCTAAAATTGAGGCTGCGCCTGAAAGGTGTAAACTAAAAATAGCTAGATCTACCGACGGACCTGAGTGAGCTTCCACAGAACTTAGAGGTGGATACACTGTCCATCCTGTACCAGCTCCTGCCTCTACTAGAGTAGATCCTAAAAGTAATAGTAAAGATGGTGGCAATAACCAAAATGATAGGTTATTCATTCTAGGAAACGACATATCCGGCGCTCCTATCATAATAGGAACAAAAATATTTCCGAACCCTCCAATAAGGATTGGCATTGTCATAAAAAAGATCATTAGGAAAGCATGACCTGTGATAAGAACATTGTACAAGTGGTGGTTTCCCTCCAGTATTTGGTTCCCTGGAGCCGCTAGCTCCATTCTCATGATTACTGACATTGTGGTCCCCAATACTCCTGAGAACGCCCCGAAAACTAAGTAAAGAACTCCTATATCTTTATGGTTTGTTGAAAAAAACCAACGCGATAGAAAGTTGTAGGTGTGGGTCATTAAGTTTAAAAGTGAAAGACTGTTAATTTTGTTAGTTGCTTAAAGGCGGATTTGAACCGCCGACACAAAGATTTTCAATCTAATGCTCTTCCCCTGAGCTATTTAAGCAGCAAAAATAATTGCAGAAAATAAAAAAACTAATTTAATGAAGTCGGCTCCAAGAAGTTCTTCAAAGAAGCTGGAAAAAAGCACAATACTAGTCAAGCCCAATAGCATCGAAAAAGCATAGTGGTAAGTATAGCCCGTCGCTAAATTATTTATTAGCTTTCCTACTGACGCACCCGCGTGAGTAGCAGTTTTGGGCCCGGTCACTTCTACTGCTCCCTTGTCTAATGTTTTATATGTTACAGTATAGGCTATCCTCATCAATGGCATCGCTACATAGTAGTTATAAGTTTTGTCGAAGAACCATTTTCGATTTAGAAAGGTATACAGAGATCGACCGACCTCAGATATCTTCACTTCTACTAATAAGCCAGAGTAATTACTGTAAAGCAATAGGGACAGACAACCTCCGGTTATTGCTAAGATCAATGGCAATATTTTAAAGCTGTAGGGTATGAACTCCGAATCAACCAAGTATTGATTTTCTGGTCTAGTGAATATTGCACTCCCCCAAAAATTAGTACCAAATCCAATTATCATATCTTTAGTTAAAAATCCTATAAACAAACTTGGTATAGCGAGGACAGCTAGGGGAAGACCCATTCGAATTGGAGAATCATGGGCCGAGGCATATACAGATCTGTAGCCATTAGCTTTACTCAAAAACACCAAGCAAAGCAGTCTCATAGAATAGAAAGCTGTGAAAAAGGCAGCCATGGAACCTAGCCAGTAAGCAAAATGACTTAAATTGGTATATCTTGAGAAGGCTTGCTCTAAGATGACGTCTTTCGAGTAAAATCCTGTTAAAAAAGGCAAGCCCATCAAAGCAAAAGAGCCTATTACAAACATTGCATAAGTAAAAGGTAATATCTTTCTCAATCCACCCATTTTTCGCATGTCTTGCTCATCCGCCATCGCGTGAATTACGGAGCCTGCACTTAGAAAAAGAAGGGCCTTAAAAAAAGCATGGTTAGAGAGATGAAAGACGCCCACGGAATAATTTGATAAGCCACAGGCAAAGATCATATATCCTAGCTGGCTGCATGTCGAATAAGCTATTACTCTCTTTAAATCATTTTGTAAGAGTCCCGTCGTGGCTGCAAAAAAAGCTGTCATAGCTCCACCAAAAGTGACGACACTTAAGGCGGAGGGTGCGTACTCGTATAGTGGAGAGCAGCGGGCGATCAAAAAAACTCCTGCTGTTACCATAGTAGCAGCATGAATTAAAGCCGAGACTGGCGTAGGCCCCTCCATTGCGTCTGGTAACCACGTGTGTAACCCTAATTGGGCAGATTTACCCATAGCGCCTACGAAAAAGAGAATACCTATTAAATCAAGGCAATTCAATTCAAGGCTAAGGAATCTCAATTGATAATCTACGAAATATGGCGCTAAGGCAAAGACAGTCGCATAGTCCACAGCCTGAAAAGTATAAAATGCTGTAAAAATACCTATAGCCAGCCCTACATCCCCTATTCG
>JBCBEA010000660.1:0-2587 GCA_038529195.1 Cyanobacteria bacterium J06600_6 | reverse complement strand
GCTACGTTTGGTACGAATGAATAACTCTACTTCTAGTTCTTTTTCTAAGACGCGAATCTGTTTACTTAAGGCTGGTTGAGTAATACCTAAGATTTCTGCTGCTTTGCCAAAATGCAATTTTTGGGCAACTGCCACAAAATATCGTAGCTGTCGTAATTCCATTGAACTAATAACTTTTAGTTATTAATTTAGCATCAAAAATGACTTGGACAATCTGGTTTTGAATGTTCTACCCTCGATTTAGAGGCTCAAAAAACTAAATATTCATTAATCCAGTTTAATAAAGTGAAAGAAATCTTAAAATGTCCAGATTTTCTTGATGTTCAAAATATTAAACACTTTTTTGCTTATGACATTGGTAAAAAGATTATTGCTTTCTTAGAAAAAACTATTACTAGCCATTCACTAGTAGAAAATACTGCTTTTTTAGACCCCAATCAATTTTCTTGGACAAAAAACTTAGAAAATAACTGGCACGTTATCAGAAAAGAGTTGGATGTAATTCTCCAATCGAGCGATCGCTTACCTAGTTTACATGATATTTCTTCAATAGATCGCGGTTTGAGCTACGACCATCGATGGAAAACTTATTTTTTGTATGGTTATGGCGTAAAAATGCAGCAAAACTGTAAGTATTGTCCTGCAACAACTCAGCTAATTGAAAGCATTCCTGGAATGAAAACAGCTTTCTTTTCAATTTTATTACCAGGCAAACATATTCCCCAACATCGAGGACCCTATAAAGGAGTATTACGCTATCACTTGGCTTTAAAAGTTCCCCAAGACCAAGAAGATTGCCAGATTCGCGTTGGTAATGAATTTGCTTATTGGTCGGAGGGAAAGAGCATGATTTTTGACGATTCCTTGCCCCATGAAATTTGGAATTCAACCGATGAAACCAGAGTCGTCTTATTTATGGATATTGTTAGACCGTGTAAATTTCCCATTTCCCTACTCAATCAGCTTGTAATCTATCTAATTCGTTGTTCTCCTTTTATTCAGGATGCTCTGAGAAATCAACAGAAATGGAATATGCGTATGGCGAAAATATTTCAGAATTAGCGACCTCAATTACTTTTATTTCGATTGAATAACCAAGAGTGTGGTGAAAAGTATCAAGTTTAAAAACCCCAAAAAAATTATATTTGCTTTGATTGGTTTTCTGTTGGCTATTTTACTCTACGGACTATTACAACTCAGAGAACCAGTTGCGATCGCATCTATCCCTCAATCGACCTTACCAGCTACCTTCACGGGAGATAAATTGCTAATTGCTTCGGACGCAGACATGGTAGCTACTGCCTATGCCGATGCCCAACTAGATCGAGTAGCAGGAGTGGAAGATAGCCTAACAGTAATTGATTTGCCTCTGGACTCAGAAAATCCTCAGATTGCTTCTGTAACCGTGTCCAATTCTGTCATGTCTTGGCCTCAAATTATCGCTACTTCTCCCGATGGTAAACGAGCATATATAGTAGAAGTGCGATCTCGCCCTGAAAATAGCATTCAAGAACTAGAAACTATAGACGATATGCCTGAAGGGAAGTTAATCACGGTAGTCGATCTGAATAATCCCCAACAGCCGAAAATTATCGAATCAGTTTCAGTAGGACGTAATCCCGAACATATCAGTATCAGTCCCGATGGTAATTTACTAGCAGTAAATTTAGAAGACAAAAATCGAGAATTATTAATTGTCAAACTGCAAGCCGACGGAAAATTAGGAAAACGTTCTTACTTTCCCATGTCCAGTGAAGGAACGCGCACCGACAATCGTACTGCGATTTGGCATCCTTCAGGAAAGTATTTAGCCATGACTCAAGATGTTAATCGTCGTATTGGTTTTTATGAAGTTATCACTGCTTCTAATGGAGATATTCAAGTTATACCCTATGGTCAACCTTTAGAAGTGGGCAATCATTTAGGTCATCCGAGATTTACCAATGATGGGCGTTTTTTATTAGTTTGCGACCTCAAATGGAGTACCAAATCCCTACCCCTACTAAATTTTTTAGCCAATCCTCTAGGAGAAGCAATTTCGATCAAGTTCGATCCAGAATCGGCACAGCAGCCCCAAATTATCTCAAGAGTAGAAGTAGGCTTGAGTCCTGAAGGATTCGATCTTAGCCCCGACGAATCGTTAATAGCGATTGTTAATATGCGTCGTACCTACCTACCTAGTTTTATTCCCGCTTGGCGCGGAAAATCCTATAGTTCTCTATCTTTAGTTAAATTTGATTCAGACTCAGGACAATTGACTGATATTGATGAGTACGGTTTTGAAGGATTGTTACCAGAACAAGTTGCTTTTGATGCAGAGGGAAAATCTCTGGCAGTAGTTATCTTCAACTATCGCGAACCTAGTCCAAGAAAGGGCGCAGTAGAATTCTGGAATGTGATACCGGCAAGCAAAAACCCAGACTAGAGAGAACTGGTTACAAAATTGATGTGGTACGAGGCGCACACGATCTTGTTTTAGTACCTTGAGTACGATCGATAATATTCCTCGTTCGATTCAAAAATAGCCTTGATTACTACCCTATTGCGATCGCGACTAAGACTTAAAATCAAGAAAAATTATCAGGTA
>JBCBEA010000659.1:0-2588 GCA_038529195.1 Cyanobacteria bacterium J06600_6 | reverse complement strand
CGATCGCTAATACAGTCATTCTAGTTATTTTCTAATTAAAGAGCGAATATTTATCCTCTCAAATTGCCTATCATTGAATCCATAACTAATTCCTATTCGGGTACAACTAACAACTAACGACCAACAACTAACCAAACTAAATCATGTCAAAAAAACTATCATCCAATTCATAGCCAAACAGTTGCGCCATCGACTTTAAACGCGATCGCTCTGGAATTCCCTGCTCTTTTAACCAGTCAGCAAGCACAAATATTTTATTCATTACAAAGATCTCTAATGCCTCTGGATTGAACATAATTCCCTCCGTACGATTAAACTGGTGCGGTACAAGCATGGCTGTATACCGGGCTAATTCTCCTGTTTTCCAATCTAAGATAAACGGTAGCCAAGGATAAGCAGCATCCAAACGCACAAACCAGAGTCTAATCTCAGGAATCTCTGATAATTCTCGCGGATCTGTTTCTTCTCGCTCAAACTCGATCGCAAACTGTAGCTGCTGTTCATAGTCAGCAATCTGTTCTAGCAGGGGCGTAATTTTATTTTTGACTAAGGATATATCTAAAGATGCGATCGCCGAATTATTTAATGTTAATTTAATGGTCACAATTGATATTACAAGGATAGATTATTATTTAGTCTACACAAGCTCAAATTAACCATACTAGTTTTTAGCATAGACATTTACCTAAAAATCAAGCTAAAGTGGTAATGACTATGTATAAGTTTAAGTGAGATAATCCTCCCTTATGAAAACCTCTGAAACAAAACCAAAACCAATCAATTCGTTAGATGATGCTCTTGCCCGCTGCCAAGAATTAGGTATGCGAGTCAGTCGTCAGCGTCGTTATGTTTTGGAATTGTTGTGGAAGAATGAAAATCATCTTTCTGCCAGAGAAATATACGATCTGTTGAACCAAGAAGGCAAAGAAATTGGTCATACATCGGTATATCAAAATTTAGAAGCATTGTCCGCTGGGGGCATAATTGAATGTCTAGAACGCTCTGATGGCAGACTGTATGGCAATATCAGCGATCCCCACAGTCATGTCAACTGCTTAGATACCAACCAAATTATCGATTTGCAAATCGAGCTCCCCGAATCAATCATCAAGCAGATTGAAGAACAGACTGGAGTTTCAATCGTCGATTATCGGATTGACTTTTTTGGTTATAAGAATTCTAGCAACGTCAAATAGCATCAACTCCTAAGCTTTTTTGAAATCTTATGTTTGGCTTTCTGGCTTATCTTCCCATCCTAAAAAATTAGGAAGATAACTTTTGTAAGCATACTGATAGAGCAACTTGTATTCCTTGTTACCAAAATGCGAAAATATTAATTATCTATCGATAGGCAAGTATCAATAGAGTTTTTAGCTCCCAAATTTTTGGTTCGACTCTCTTCTGTCAGAATATTGCTGAAATTAAGTATCGCTAAATCTGACTAAATGTCTTAATACATTATTTCGAGACGATAGGCGATCGCAAACGCTAAGATAAAAAAAGAACCTTAAAAAACCCCAAACAGTAAAACATCAACAATCCTCCTGGTATTTATTTAAAGAATATGGTTCAGACCCCGATCGAGAAAAGAGTATCCAAAGTAGAAAAATTAAAAGAGCGCAGTAACTTCCTTCGCGAACCTCTTTTGAGTGAACTAAAGCAGGATACAACTCACTTTACCGAAGATGCGATTCAAATCCTGAAGTTTCACGGCTCTTATCAGCAAGATAACCGTGATAATCGGGCGAAAGGTCAAGAGAAAGACTATCAGATGATGCTGCGTACTCGCAGTCCAGGAGGATTCATTCCGCCAGAACTATTTATGGCTCTCGATCGCCTTTCTGAAGAGTATGGTAATCATACCTTGCGAGTCACAACCCGTCAGGGTTTCCAGATTCATGGCATTCTCAAAAAGAACATGAAGACGGTAATTAACACGATTCTCAATAATATGGGATCGACCTTGAGTGCCTGTGGGGATGTTAACCGTAACATCATGTCTCCGCCTGCGCCATTTAAAAACAAGCCTGAGTATCAGTATGCTTTTGAATATGCTAATCATATTGCCGATCTGTTAAACCCTCAAAGTGGTGCATACTATGAGATATGGCTCGATGGTGAAAAGGCAATTAGTGTCGAAGAAGCGCCCGAAGTAAAAGAGGCTCGCAAGAGCAAAGGCAGAGGCATGATCGTCGAGAATTCACTCGAACCGATTTATGGCGAGCAGTTTCTACCCCGCAAATTCAAAATTTGCGTGACTGTACCTGGAGACAACTCCATTGATATCTATACCCACGATATTGGTCTAGTCGTAATGACCAATAAAAAGGGTGAACTACAGGGCTTTAATGTTTTAGCTGGTGGTGGTTTAGGCAGAACTCACAACAAAGAAGAAACCTTTGCGCGAATTGCTGATGAAATTGGCTATGTAGACAAAGCCGACATCTACGATCTTGTTAAAGCAATTGTTGCTACCCAAAGAGACTATGGCAATCGCTTTAATCGTCGTCAGTCGCGGATGAAATACCTAATTAATGATTGGGGAGTTGAGAAATTTAAAGCCAAGGTAGAATCTTATTTTGGTAAAG
>JBCBEA010000658.1:0-2588 GCA_038529195.1 Cyanobacteria bacterium J06600_6 | reverse complement strand
GAGAAGGAAGAAAAAAAGTCAACGATGAGCGTTCTTGTACTTAATTCCGTCCCGCTACTTAGTCAGCTACTGAGATAATTTGAACGATGCTATTATTTCACATTGAACGTCATACATGAAAATTGTCTTTTTTGGCACACCGCAATTTGCCGTCCCGACTTTAAACAAGCTGCTGGAGCATTCAGAGATTGATGTTGTCTCAGTCGTTACCCAGCCAGATAAACGCCGAGGACGCGGTGGCAAAACTCAGCCTTCAGCAGTCAAGCAGGTGGCATTGGAACACGATTTACCTGTATGGCAACCCAAAAGAATTAAAAAAGACCGTGAGACTTTAGATCTGCTCGCAGCAACAGAGGCTGATTTTTTTGTAGTTGTGGCATATGGACAAATTCTATCTCAAGAAATTTTAGAGATGCCCAAGCATGGCTGTATTAACGTTCATGGTTCGCTTTTGCCTCAATATCGCGGTGCTGCACCAATTCAGTGGAGTATTGTTAATGGCGATCACACTACGGGAATTACAACCATGTTGATGGATATTGGCATGGATACGGGGGATATGTTGCTTAAAGCTGAAACAAAGATTGATTTGCTCGATAATACTCATGATTTAGCAGTTAAGCTATCGAATCAGGGGGCAGAATTGCTGATCGAAACTTTACTCAAGCTACAGCAGCAAGAAATAACTCCAATTCCCCAAGATGATAACAGTGCTACCCATGCGCGAATGATCGGCAAAGAAGATTTTGCGATCGACTGGTCGAAAAGTGCGATCGCTATTCATAACCAAGTAAGAGGCTTTTATCCCAACTGCTTCGCCATGTTAGAAGCTAAAAAACTCAAAATTAGCGCCACCGTACCCATCACTGCCGATACGATCAACGAACTGCCAGAAACATATAGCAAGATCGGGCAACAGTACGACGAATTAGCCTCCCTGACGGGCAAGCCTGGAGAAATAGTCAAAAACCTTAAAAACCATGGGGCGATCGTCCAAACTGGTTCGGGATTAATTTTGCTAGAACAGGTACAGCTTGCAGGCAAGCGATCGCAGTCTGGCTGGGATTTTGTCAACGGGATGCGAATTGAGGTGGGTACGCAGTTAAACAATGGCTAACTAAAAGGCTATTTAAATATTACGCGCACGAATCAGAGATTACAGACACTCTGTAATTTGAAGAATGTCCACGTTACTAATCATCTAAGAATAAACATGTAGGAGTGAGTATTACCCCTACAGTAATTTGTCGTTCCATAACAAGTCCAAGCTTGAATCTTGCTTTAGATCAGGAGTCTTTATTGCCAACTCTGGCAGGGGGAGTAGTAGCTTCCACTGCGGTAAAAGCTTCCTTGATTTTATAGGTATGAGGAACTCCTTTAGGCACTACCCATGAGTCTCCAGGAGCAAGTTCCAGCACTCGATCTTCTATATGTAGTTCAGCCATGCCAATGATGACGTAACCAACGGTTTCATAATCTCTGGCGGCTTTAGGCTTTGGTTCGGCAGGCTGCTCGTTTTGCCATAGACGCATAGCGACATTTGCTCCGGCGGCTAGATACTTTTGCCCCATCTCGCCTTTGGGAACGGTGCTGGAGTTGACAGTTGTGATGATGGTATTGCTCATGGAAGTTTTAAAAAGCCTATTGTTAAATCGATAATCTGTTTTAGATTAAGGTCTAACCGTTAATTTTCGCTTCCACTAATAGATAGACATGCAGACGATTTAAACCAAAGCTGCGATAGAGACTTTGGCTGCAATTTGCTCGGCGATCGCAATTAAAGCCTTAGCCGATGCCGATTCTGGCGCAGCAACCACAATAGGAGTACCGTTATCCCCACCTTCTCGGAGAGCAATCTCCAGAGGAACACAGCCCAACAGTGGAATATTTAGCTCTGTAGCCGTTCTTTCGCCACCACCCGAACCAAATAGGTCATAGCTCTTTTCGGGCATGTCAGGGGGAATAAAGTAGCTCATGTTCTCCACAATTCCCAGTAGGTTAACTCCTAGCTGCTGGAACATTTTTAAACCGCGACGAGCATCGATTAAAGATACTGTCTGAGGAGTAGTTACAATTACCGCTCCTGCCATGGGTACAGCCTGCGCCATAGTTAACTGAGCATCTCCCGTACCTGGTGGCATATCAACGATGAGATAATCTAATTCGCCCCACTCTACCTGGTATAAGAACTGGCGAATAATGCCGTTCAGCATTGGTCCTCGCCAAATTACGGGCTGATCGGGGTCGATCAAAAACGCCATGGAGACAAGCTTTACACCATGGTTAAAAGCAGGTTCGAGTATTTCCTGTCCCTTACTGTCTTTCTTGACGGCAATTTTGGCATCAGATAGACCAAACATATTCGGCGCATTAGGACCATAAATATCCGCATCCAATAGACCAACTTTCGAGCCTTGAGCAGCCAAAGCCACTGCCACATTAGCAGCCACAGAGCTTTTGCCGACTCCACCTTTACCGCTAGAAATAGCAATAATATTTTTAATACCTGGGATAGTAGTGCGATCGGGCAAAGACTTCTGCTGGGGAGTTTCGGCAGTCACTTCTATTTCCACTGTTTCCACTCCTGG
>JBCBEA010000657.1:0-2591 GCA_038529195.1 Cyanobacteria bacterium J06600_6 | reverse complement strand
CGATACGAATAGTGAGCTGATCAACTGCTATCGAGTAATCAAAGATAATCCAGAAGAGTTGCTAGATCTATGTGATGAGCATAGAGAAAAAAATTCTAAGGAGTACTTTTACTTATTAAGAGAACAGGATCGGAAAGATGATTTTAAGGATAGAAGTCCAATAGAAAGAGCCGCCAGAATAATTTATCTGAACAAAACTTGTTTTAATGGTCTTTTTCGCGTCAATAGTAGCGGTCAATTCAACGTGCCTTACGGAAACTACTCTAATCCCGTGATTGCCGATCCTGCCGTCATTAGATCTGTGAGTGCCTATCTCAACCAAAGAGATGTCAGAATTAGTGAGGGAGATTTTGCTAAAGCAGTTTCTAATGCTAGAAAAGGAGCATTTATTTATTTCGATCCACCATATCACCCTATATCGGACACATATTCTTTCACTGGTTACAGTGTTAACGGGTTTGGTGAAGCAGAACAAGTTAGATTAAAAAAACTCTGTGACAAGTTAACCGAGCGTGGCTGTCAGGTATTAGTAAGTAATTCATCTGCTGATTTGATTAAAGAAATTTATGACGATCCGAAATATAAGATAGTAGAAGTAAAAGCTTCTAGAGCCATTAATGCAGTTGCATCAAGACGCGGCAGAATAAACGAACTGCTGATCCATAGTAGATATGAGTGCAAACAAGTCCAAGAATGATAAAGCCTGGGAAATTATTTTTAAAGAAGAGCAGATTCTTGATGTAATTGCCAGACAGGGCTTTTTTGAGATCTCTTCTACCAGAATTAATCAACAGCGCGAAGCCCGCTTGATGACGAAGTTCGACCATGCTAGAGAGCTTCCTCAAATATTTAAGAGCAATGACTTAACAATTCAGCCTATCTCGCGGGGAAATTACATCATTGGAACTTTTGAAAGCTATTTCCAACTTCCCAAAAAATCTCAGGTAGAGGTTGTTTATCGAGAGCTTCCGCCACATATTGAAACTATTCAACCTAATAATATTTACTCTGAATCTTCCGCCGTTATCTGCGCTTTCCTTTCGGGCATGATTGACGACGTGCTAGATGAGACTACAAATTTGACCGTCATGGGCAGAATGTCTACAGGGACATTTGACTATAAGATTAGAAATCTCAAAACGGGATTGTTTCATAAGATCAAAGTAACTAATTCCCAGTGTGAAATTGATGGAGGATTTGAAGGTGAGAATCAGCTAGCGATTATTGAGGCGAAAAGTGAAACCATCGACGATTTTATTGTCCGACAGCTTTACTATCCTTACCGACTGTGGAAGTCGAAGATTGAAAAAGAAGTTGTGCCAATTTTTCTGGCAATATCTAACGATATATTTACCTTTTATCGTTTTCGTTTTAACGAGGAGGATTCATATAACTCTCTAGAGTTAGTTTCAGAACATCGGTACTGTATCAGTAAAAGCGAGATAGATATGTCTGATATCAGAGGCATCTTGGCTAATACTAAAATAGTTCCTGATGATGATACTCCCTTCCCCAAGCAGATCGTTTTCTCCGAATTATTGATTTATTAGGCAGACTGTACAATGCGAATGAATCTTTAAGTAAAGATGAAATAACTTTAATCTACTCATTCAATGAAAGACAGACTCACTATTACGTCTCAGCAGCAATCTATCTAGGGTTAGTAACAAAGAACAAGAATCCGAAACAAGAGGTGACTTTCTCTCTGAGCAATTATGGATATTCTATTCTGTCTCAACACCCCCAAAAACGAAATCTTGAGCTGATTAGGTGCATTTTACAACACCAAACATTTAGTGACTGTCTGACTGCCTGGTTAAATAAGGGAGAGTTGCTTTCTAAAGCAGAAATCATGTCTATTATGTGCCAGGGTAATGAAAAAATGGCTAATAATACCCGTGCAAGGCGAGCTAGCACTGTCAGAGGCTGGATTGAATGGATATTGATGTTACCGACTATGCAATTTTGAACAAATTTTGACTATCTCACTATTGATTTATCTGGAGATCAATTCTTAGCGCCTTGGTATCTTTGCGCACAACACAAAAACAAAAAAATGAGTGGCTAACTATAACCACTCATCAGTTCTTTAAATGCTATTAAACCTGTTTAAGATTTAAATGGCTATGACTATACGGAAACAGTTGTTTTGTTGCCAGTCAACAATTCGCCTTTGGCATATTTAGCAGCAAAGTCATCTAAGGAAACTTGCTTGATTTTGCTTGCATTACCAGCAGTACCAAACGCTTCATAGCGACGGAGACAGACAGTTTTCATGTAAGCGATGGAAGGCTTGAGGAAGTGGCGGGGGTCAAAGTTAGAAGGATCTTTCATTGCTGCTTCACGAATTGCAGCCGTGATAGCCAAACGGTTATCAGTATCGATGTTAACTTTACGTACACCACTCTTGATGCCTTTTTGAATTTCTTCTACAGGTACACCATAAGTTTCAGGAATTTCACCGCCATGAGCGTTAATGATTTCGATCCACTCTTGAGGCACGGAAGAAGAACCGTGCATTACCAAGTGAACGTTAGGTAGGCGACGGTGAATTTCTTCGATTCTGCTGATGGCTAGAATTTCGCCGGTAG
>JBCBEA010000656.1:0-2621 GCA_038529195.1 Cyanobacteria bacterium J06600_6 | reverse complement strand
TTTTTAAGGATAGTTTGTGACCCTTCTCTTTTCACTGAGCATTTTTACTCATTACATTGTTGGGATGCACTCATTCTATTCTTCGTATTTCTCCAGAATATATAACTAAAAATTTCCCTCAGACATTCTCTGAAAAACTTATTTATGGTTCAATTTTTGTAAAGCATCCACTAGTTGGATTTGAGAAGATGCTAGTTCCCTTAGAAGAATACTATAAATTTTTAAGCGACCAGAGCTTTAATGAATTTCTCACTATTTTAGTAAGACTGGGTGCGAAGAAAATCGAGCTTATTTCCAGTGAAAATCAGTTAATGCAAAATGCTTTAGAAGCATATGCAGGATATAAAGGTCTTACTGGCAAACTAGTCAATATTGAAGGTAGCTACAAGAAAAAAGAATCCAGTACCAGCCATTCATATTGGGGTATGGAATTTGAAGGGAGACAAATAGTTCCAGAAGAAATTCCCGATAAATTTCTTGATGCTTATCCTTTTCACAAGAACAACGGCACATTAAAGGCAATGATAGAAGGTATTAGATCTGGTAACAGAAATAAGACTTACACCGTTGAAAGATCATTTACAGGAACATATGGTCTTGATGTAGGGGGTGCTATTGAAGTACTGGGGTTACAAGCAGGCTTTAACTTTAACCGAGAGACTTATCATGATGAAAAATCAACTTTCAATGTAGTCTACTAGGTTTTGGATGAGCCAATTATATTTGTTGATTTAGATTAAATGACCAAAAACATTTCTCAAAGAGATCTAATTTTAGAATTAGCTTCCCTATCTCAACTTACATATGAAGTAAATAAGCAAACACCGACGAAAATTGAAAATATTCTAATTCAAGGCTGCTTGCCCTTTGTACAAACTTATAAATCAGTAGAATTTTTATACACGAGAAGTTCGGCTGGAAATTCCAAGAAAATTGTTCCTTGCGGATTTGTAGCCTCAAACTCTGAAAATTTAGTAATTGCTATTCGGGGAACAGAAAATCTAGAGGACTATTATTACAATTTATTGGCTATACCCAACACACAAACCATTCATTCTGGATTTAATTCCTATGTCAACAGTTTTTGGGGACAATTAGTAGAAATTATAAACAGTGCCGATACAAATCAAAAAAATATATTCATAACAGGACATAGTCTTGGTGGTGCGGCTGCAATCCTAATTTCACAAAGACTATCATTATCTTCCCTTTTATCTACTGCTAAATCAGCAATATATGTTTTTGGCTCCCCACCAGTCAGTACTCAAAAGCTAAATTTGAACGTTCCAGTTTGTCGATTTGTCAATTCAGGAGATTTCATTCCCCACCTACCCCAAATGATTAGTAGCTTAATGATAAAAACTCCAGGACTAAGAAAAGCGATCTCTGCATGGCAACCAGATTTACCAGAACTAATCTCAAAATATTCCCACGAGGGTAGAGAATATCAAATTAATTCGGAATATCAAATATCTGAAGTAACCGAACCAGATATAGGTGGGTTAAAACAGTGGCTTAGACTATCTCAAATTATTTTGCTTCAGTTAAGGCAAACAGATAGCTCGACTTTTTTAAACAATCAAAAATCAAGTAAATTCAATCAGATAATTAAATCTTTAATTGAGGAATCTTTACTTGAACATAGAGCTATTGAATATTTGAGAAGGTTAAATTATGGTCAATTACCACCATGGTTTGAACACGAAAGTGTGTTTCTAGATAGATCGCCATAGTCAAATCAAGGTTGATTTCCTTGGTAGATTATCTTTCTTTTGTCACTTCCCGAGAATTAAGCTTAATTTTCCTCATCTTGTTGAAAGTTGTTTTTGCTAATGTGAGTTTCTAGATTATTCTGTCGGTAAAAATCTAAAATTTGGCGATCGTGATCGATGCCATATTATAACTGTACGTCTCGATTGAAATATAGTTTGGGTTGTTTTCCCAGTTTGATTAGCGATCGTGTTAATTTCTGGATGAGAGTATTCAATTCGCCCCAAGCAGCATCGGCTATAACTCGGTTCAAGCCTTTTTTTTGTTTATGTCGTCAACAATGTCTATAAAATAAGCTGTGATTGAGATTGACAAAGTAAATATATTAGACAACATAATTGAAATATACTTTGTTTGAGAGTTATGGCTGATATTTTTTCTGGTCAACTTCCTGTTTTTTCCTAAGCGACTAAGGTAGTTACAAGGTATCTTAAGTTTATCCATTCGATGGTAAAAATTCATCGATTAAGTAATGATACTTATACAGCTTTAAAGAAGATTCAGTTCTGTTTAAGTACCAATCTAAATTATCGCTGTTATGTTCTAGTATTTCGCGATTTCCTTTATCTTCCATGAAGTCAGCAATTGCTTCACTATTCTTTTCCATCTTAGAAACTTGGTTGAGATCGTGTATAGTTTTCAGCTGTTCTATTTTTCCTACTGTTTCAAGGACTTGTGCCATACTTGCAATTCTTTTAGCTTTTTTAACACTGAACCAATCGCAACTTGCACCATTTACTTTCATACGCTCAGCTTCAACGCCTGCTGAACCACCAGACAGTACATTTTTGATTATGGTATTCCAAGAGGTTGGTGTCCCATCGCTATCTGTGCCATCTGCTAAGTTGAAG
>JBCBEA010000655.1:0-2628 GCA_038529195.1 Cyanobacteria bacterium J06600_6 | reverse complement strand
TGACTCAGGTGCGATCGCTGATTCCGATTCAAAGTTAAACTCATCAGGGCTATCGGATTCGGTTTCTAACTCATCTACAGGTTCTGTTTCGAAGCTCAATTCCTCTGATTCCGATTCAGAGTTAAACTCACCAGAGCTATCGGATTCAATTGTATTTATTAATTCCTCTGAAATTACTTCAGCAGAATCCTCTTCTACCAGAAATTCAGAAGAGTCTTCTGATTCAGATGGATCAAAAGCGCCAAATATTTTGTCTACTATTTCTAGATCGGCTGTTTCTTCCTGTTGTTCTGATTCGGACGAATCTGATGAACTAGCAAAAGGATTGAGATTTTCCTCAACTTTATCTACGTTATTTAAAACTTCTTCTTCCGAATTTTGAGCTATAAATTGCTCGTTATCAAACGTTTCTTGAGATATTTCTTCTAGTTTAGAATCTTCAAAACTTTCTTCGATAGGAGAAATAGTTTCTTCTAACTTTTGACTCTGAATATTTTGTTCTGGAATTTCAAAACTTGGGCTATTATCTTCTAATTCTAGATTTTCTGTATTTAATGTTTTCGTATCAGTAGTTTCTATATCCTGCTGGGGAATATCGTTTTCCTTTTCTAGATCTTGTGTTTCGCTGCTTAAATCAGATGCAATATCGAAGAGTTGATTTGGTTGTGCCTGAAAAGAGTTAATATCTGCTTCAAATGCCTGAATTTTTTCGCTGGCTTGATCTGCTGCAGCATCGTCTTCTTTGGAAGGTACTGGATCTGCTACCTGAATATCTTCGTACTGTATTTCGTTTTGTTCGTCTTCCGCTTTGCTTTTCCCGCTAGTTACTACTGTGCCAGCTAAACTAGCTACGGAAGTAGTTGCGCCCAAACCGATTAGAGTCTTTTTAAGATTCCCTTCGGCAAACATTCCAGCCACAAAAGTAACGCTACCAAAAGCAAGAGAAATTAACAGAATTTTATTAATAACTTTAGCTGATTTCATATTTATTTAAATTCAATATAAGTTAACTTATGAAAGAAGTTATGTTTTCAGGTTATGTAGTTGAATATGACTACTTTGTTTTGGTAAGCACCGTAACTAAGGGCTAATTGATTCTGAAATACGGAAACTTCCTTATCCTCATCTTTTAGAGTTCCCATCTGTCCGCTCAAAACTAACAGTTTGTTGTTTTACTGTCCAGTAAAAAATCTTTATTATTCACCGCATTAAAGCTATTTAATTTAAGATTCAGAGAATACTGTAAATACTAGTTTCTAAACCGCCAACTTGGTTGAGAAGAGCAACATAGAATATGTATTTAAGTATTTCAAGATTTCTCAGTCGTATTTCAATTGATTTCTAATAGTTTTCCTCTCTGCATTACAGCCCGGGCAAGATTGGTTTTGATGACGATAAATCAGTTTAAGATGGTAAGGTCGTAATACAACTTAATAATTGACTTAGCATGGCAGCAAACGTAGAAATATATACATGGAGTCGTTGTCCATTTTGTATCCGAGCAAAAGGACTGTTAGACAAGAAAGGAGTTGAATATACGGAATACTGTATTGATGGCGATGAAAATGCCAGAGATCAAATGAAAGTCAGAGCTAATGGTAAGTCGAGTTTGCCACAGATTTTCATTGACGATCGCCATATTGGCGGGTGTGATGATATTCACGCCCTAGAAGCAATGGGAGAATTACAGGCTCTATTGTAGAGAGGTATTCTAAAGCTGTACTTTAGTAAGTTAGAAGTATAAAGCACTTAACTAAAGGAAAACAGCGTGAAACTCGCATTTATCATCGATCCAATCGCTAAACTAGATCCTGGGCACGACAGCAGTGTCGCCATGATGGAAGCAGCCCAGCTTTTGGGTCATGAGGTTTGGATTACTGAGGCTAATCAACTGAGTATCTTGGAGGGGAAAGCCTGGGGATATCTACAGTCGGTTAATCTCAAACCCGTTGAGCTAGTAGACAGCCATTGGCAAGCCAAAACAGATTGGTATCAGGTTGGAGATAAAAGCTTTGTCTGTTTGGAGGAGATGGACGCAATATTTATGCGTACCGATCCTCCCGTCACTGTACCTTACCTATATACAACGTATATCTTAGATTTAGTCGATCCTCGTCGAACTTTAGTAGTCAACTCTCCTCAAGGATTAAGAACTGCTAACGAAAAGATTTATGCGCTACAGTTTACAGATGTAATTCCTGAAACTATAGTCAGTCAAGATAAATCAGTTATTGCTAAGTTTGTCGATCGCCAGAAATCAGCAGTCTTAAAACCTCTTGGTGGGAAAGGTGGAGAAGGAATTTTATTCTTGGAAGCAGGCGATCGCAATTTCAACTCGATTGTCGAAGTCAGCACCCACCAGGGAAAAGAACCCGTCATGGTGCAGCAATATCTACCCGCAGCCAAGGAAGGAGACAAGAGAATTATTCTTTTAGACGGCAAGCCAATTGGTGCAGTCAACCGCATTCCTAGTGGCAATGAGTTTCGTGGGAATATGGCAGTGGGTGGAAAAGCAGCAAAAGTTGATATTACCCCCAGAGAACAAGAGATCTGTGCTGCAGTTGCTCCTCAGTTAAAGCAAGATAATCTCTATTTTGTTGGGATTGATGTAATCGGTGGCTATCTGAC
>JBCBEA010000654.1:0-2636 GCA_038529195.1 Cyanobacteria bacterium J06600_6 | reverse complement strand
GTTTGATTAGAAATAATTTAGATATTAACAGTTTTAAAACTCAAACAGAGCCAGAAGCCATTTCTGCTGTACTATCTCAATTTAAACAGGAAATTGAAAATTGGTTTATCAACTCCCAAGATCGTACTTCTGGAACTTATAAACGCAATAGTAAGATAGGACTTTTTTTTATTGGACTACTAGCTGCTCTATTAGCAAATGCCAATTCATTTCACATTGTAGAAAATTTGCATGATGAAAGTGTTCGTGAAGCTGTAGTTACTCATGCTGTTGCTACTGCTAATGAGTGTGAAGCGAAAAAAGTAGAAGAAAAACAAGCTAAAGAAGGAGAAAACAGAACAGACCTAGACATATGCATTGAAACTAAGGTTAATGCTGCACTGAAATCTAATAAATTGCCCATAGGATGGTTTGAATCCTCCGACCAATCCAAAAATAAATGGTTAAAAGCATTAAAAGTTATTTTTTACGATTTTTTGGGACTAGTAATTACAAGTTTGGCAATTATGATGGGTGCGCCTTTTTGGTTCGATCTCCTCAAAAAGTTTGTCAATGTCCGTAATGCTGGACCGAAACCACCGTCAAAATAATCAAATTTTTTAGGTTCATTATGCCAGAAAAACAAAATAAATTTAACTTTTTGCCTCAAATAATTCATCGAAATAGAACTAAATGATGGAATAAAAAACAAATGTACAAGATTTTAAAAGAATTGATTTTCCAAAAAATAATGAACGAAAAAGATATATCTAGACAGGAAATAGATTCAGTATCCAAGAGAACAACGTATTAGAGTAACAAAGATTTCGAAATGAACAACAACTTTCAAGTCAAAGTAAATGGCGATCGCACAACGGAAGCTGAAAACCGTCGTAAATTAGCTGCTGAACGCGCAGCATCTCGACCCCAAGCTATTCAAGAAAGTAATAAGGAAGAAGCTCTAGAAGGCTTACCTGGTAACTTCCGCAAGGGTCTAGAACATTGTGAAGATGGATTTTTAGTAGATGATCGAGATTATCAAGCCTATCGATGCGCTATCCTGACGGGAATTCCTGGAAATTTAGATGCTGTTAGAACTCCTCAAATTGAAGGACGTCGTAAATGGGAAAGTCCCTCTACAGGGTTTGTTTTCGATTTAGAGGGACCCGACGCACAAGCGATCGCAATGCCTCCAGCACCCAAGCTAGACAGCGATGAGCTGGCAGCTGAAATGGCAGAAGTATATGCTATGGCTGCTTTACGCGACACTCCTTTTGCTAACTTTAGCTCCGATACAAATGTCAGTGATTGGACTAGTAGATTGAACGAGTTTTCTTGGTTTAGTCATCCTTATCAACCACGTCCTTGTAGAGAGTATGAAGTTGATGAAATCTTTGGCATAAAAGCAGGTAGCTATTTGGGTCGGGGAAGAGGCGAAGTTACTATTGGTAATTTGTTTCGTGGAGTCACTAAAGGGGATGACCGAGGTCCATTTATCTCCCAGTTCTTGTTAGTTGGAAATGAGAGTCTTGGTAGTAATGCTAATCATAAAGTCAACGGTGAAGGTTGCGAGAATATCTTTGATTGGGGTGTTGAAGCAGGAAAAATTACTTACGGTGCAAACATCATAGATCAACGAGTTAGGGTCGCAACTCCAGGCGTAGATTTTATGACAGACTTAGAATCTTGGCTTGATGTCCAGAATGGAGTAGACGTTAGAGCAGATTTTCAGTTTGCTTATAATCCTGAAAACTATCAAACGGAAACAGAACAAGGAGATCCCAATGAACCTTGTGGTCCTGCATATCGCTTTATTCTGACACCTCGGGATCTTGCCACTTACGTTCACTTCGACCAACTGTATCAAGCCTATCTCAATGCTTGTCTGATTATGTTGGCAAGAGGAGTAAAGTTTGATCCTGGGTTTGCTGAATTGAGCAATGGTATCAATCGCCAAGGTTTTGCCCAGTTTGGTGGACCTCACATTTTGTCTCTGGTTACAGAAGTTGCAACTAGAGCTTTGAAAGCAGTACGCTATCAAAAATTCAATATTCATAATCGCACCAGACCAGAAACGTTGGGCGGTTTATTTGAACAATTGCGCCTCAGCACTAGGGATTCGAGACTAGAACCCTTGCGTAAAACGTGGGAAGCTCTAAGCAGTAATGGTGTCTTTTACAAGCCTGACAATCACTATTTGCCAATGGCATTTCCTGAAGGCTCACCAATGCACCCTGCCTATGGTGCGGGGCATGCCACAGTAGCAGGAGCTTGTGTCACTATCTTGAAGGCATTCTTCGACCATACTGTTGAATTAATTCCAGCAGGCGGTGCTTATGAAGCAGACCCAGGCACAGATGGAAGAACTCTCAAAAAAGTTAATGACAGCCCAGCATTAACTGTAGAAGAAGAATTGAATAAACTAGCCTCCAATATTTCTATTGGTCGTAATATGGCTGGGGTTCACTATTTTTCTGATTATCTAGAATCAATCCGTCTCGGTGAGTTAATTGCTATTGGTATCCTAGAAGAACAGGCGTTAATGTATGATCGCCTCCAGTTTCCTTTCTTTATGACTGTGCCACTCTTTGATGGTGGAACAGTAGTTATTGGTACTAAGTAGAATAAATAATCTTGTTTTCCAGCACAATTTACTA
>JBCBEA010000653.1:0-2641 GCA_038529195.1 Cyanobacteria bacterium J06600_6 | reverse complement strand
CCTGTACCTTCTGATTGGTGCGGTGTAAAATAGAGAGAGAAATACTTCCCTGTTCTGGGGTATATTTGATGGCGTTATCCAGTAAATTACCAATTAGTTGGCGAATTAATTCTGCATCAGCATAAACTAGTGGCAAATCTTGAGGAAGATCCTGCCTAAATTTCATTGACTTTTGCTTGAATTTGGCATCAAACTGACCAATAATGTCTTTTGCCAAGCCACACAAATCTAAAGGCTTTGGCTTAACCGCCAATTTAGAACTATCGTTGCGCGAACTTTGTAGCAGTTCCCCAATCATGTTGTCCATGATATTAAATTGGGTGCGAGCCTGCCGAAATAGCCTCCCCTTGAGATTGATAAGCTTATCGCCAGATAAATTGTCATTTTTTTCCGACAGCTCGATTGTCTCTACCGCCATTGAAGCTGCGGTTAAAGGAGTCCGCAAGTCGTGGGCTAACATCGCTAGAATCTTGTCTTTGAAACGTAATTGAGCCTTTAACTCCTCTTTTTCTTGTCTCAGCCTAAATATCTCATCAGAGAGTCTAATATCCTTTCCGTAACTAATATCAGTCGGAGCGGCTATCTGTGTAGAATCCTGGCTTTCGCGATCGCTATTTCCGACTCCCAGTCGTTCCTGTACCTGCCACTGAGACCACCATTTTTCTATTTGCTCCATCAAGTTACTTCCAGCAAGAGTTTGTCTTGGAGCAGGAGACATCTTCACTAAAGCAGGAGTGGCAACTAGCTTGAAAAATTCTACTAAGTGTGGCTGTTTTTCAATTTCAATTACATCTAATTTAAAAGAATAGCTAGAGCTTAGACTAGCCAAGTAGTCCTTAATCTCTCGAACCTGCTCTTGCGAAGAAGAACGGCGATCAACAAATAGTAACAGTTGAAGCAACAGTTCCTCCGCGCTACTTAGATCGGAATTGGGATATTGCTTATAGAAACGCAACACTTGACTCAACTCAACATTTAAATTGCCTCGGATTTGGAGATGCTCCTCCATTAGCTTCCCTCTACCAGTCTTACTGGATTAGAAGGCACTAACTTCAAAGCAGCCAATTCAGAGTGGCTATTAACTAATAACTAGCTCAATTAAAGAGAGTTTACCCGTAACTAAAAACTTTGTTAGAAGACACTATTAAGATATCATAAAATTTACTCAGATTGTCTCAATTCTTTAATTTAAATCCACGTTTTGCAATTGTTTCTGTGATTCAGAACTTAAGAGTAAACGTAGTAGCGACCCTAGGTCGTAAATTAGAGAATATTACCAAATTATGTTGCTTTGATCGGTCTTAATTCTGCACTTTGCGGAAATTGTCTATCAGGCAACAGATTATTTAAAAATAAATGAGTATCGACGTTTACCTTGGTGTAAACGTTTTACCCTGACGCGGTGAAGCAAAATTTGTAGACATCGTCATCCGCGGTCTGATCGACATAGCTTGGTACTGCTTTTAATTTTGCCAAAACTTTTGAGATTAAACCTCTATGCTAACAAAAGGAAAAGTAGCGCTGGCAATTATACCTAGTCGTACAAGCAAGCTATTTCTAGAACTGGTTTCTAGATCTTTGATAAAGCCAGTCTTCTATTGCTGTTAAAAAAAATTTAGAGATACTACATACTACATCATCATGGCTCTTGGTTACCTTGCCCTCGTCTTACATGCTCACTTACCCTTTGTTCGACATCCAGAAAGCGATTTTGTTTTAGAAGAAGAATGGCTGTTTGAAGCTATTACTGAAACCTATGTTCCCCTGCTCCAAGTTTTTGAAGGCTTAAAACGGGACGGGGTCGATTTCAAAATGACGATGAGTATGACTCCTCCCCTGATGTCCATGCTTAGGGATGAGCTGTTACAAGACCGCTATGATGCTCATCTGGCACAGTTAGAAGAACTAATTGCCAAAGAAATTGACAGACATCAGCATAACGGACACATGCGGTATCTGGCGGAATATTATGCCAACTCCTTTAGTCAAATTCGACAAACCTGGGAGGGTTATAATCGCGATTTAGTTAGGGCATTCAAGCAGTTTCTTGATAGTGGCAACCTAGATATTATTACCTGTGGTGCAACTCACGGCTATTTGCCGTTGATGAAAATGTATCCCGAAGCAGTATGGTCACAGGTCAAGGTTGCTTGTGAGCATTATGAAGAAAATTTTGGTCGTGCGCCTAAAGGAATTTGGCTACCGGAATGCGCTTATTATGAAGGTTTGGAAAGAATGCTGGCGGATGCTGGCTTACGCTATTTTCTGACAGATGGACACGGCATTCTTTACGCTCGTCCCCGTCCTCGACATGGCTCTTATGCTCCAATCTACACCGAAACTGGAGTCGCAGCCTTTGGTCGCGATCACGAATCATCTCAACAGGTATGGTCTTCTAAAGTCGGTTATCCTGGAGCGATCGAATACCGTGAGTTCTATAAGGATTTGGGTTGGGAAGCCGAATATGAGTACATCAAGCCTTATATTATGCCTAACGGGCAGCGCAAGAATACGGGGATTAAATATCATAAAATTACCAGTCGCGACGGTGGTGCGGGGGAAAAAGGTCTATACGATCCATACTGGGCAAGAGAAAAAGCTGCCGAACACGCAGGCAACTTTATGTACAATCGTGAACGCC
>JBCBEA010000652.1:0-2648 GCA_038529195.1 Cyanobacteria bacterium J06600_6 | reverse complement strand
TCGACAAATAAACTGGCGTGACCTAATAAATGAATCTGCATATCTAGCTAGCCTCACTGGTTGAAGGTTGATTTCTGCTGGTGCGCCATAGCCAACCGTTGACGGTAAATCGACTATTAACAAAAGCTTGCGTAGGACAGTTAATCGGTAAAACTTCGTGTAGGTATTGACTGGGAAAGAAAACAATTTTATTATTCTGAGGCTTGACCAATTCAAAAGCGCCTAAGCTATCTATCTCCTCGCTATCAAAGATGCGTAACTCCCCACCCGTAAAAGCCTGCGATCTCTGAAAATAGTAAACAAAGGTCATTGCCCGACCAACAGCCAGTCCTACCGCGTTATCATTGTGCAGTCGAAAATAGTGACCGTCATTGTGAGCGGTTAACTGCATCTCTATCTCTGCAAGGTCAAAACTATGGTCTAAATATTGGCAGACATCGGGCAACACTTCGCGAATACGGCGGTTAAACAAGTCAGTAAATTCCGAACTCAACTCAGGTTGATAAACCAAAGAATTACGATACTGATTTTGCGGATTATGATGATTCGGTTGCAATTCGCTGGAGCAAAAGTCAGATTCTCCTGCAATTGCTAGCTGTAACAGGCGATCGCATGCCGATTTAGTCAGAAAATTATCAATCTCATAGCAAAGTTTATTTTTCCTTGTGACTATAGGAGTTGGGGAAAGATCTTGACTAATATTTTGACTAACATTCTGGCTAATAATCTCAAACTCAGGAATATATTCCAGTCTTTCAGGTGGCAAATTATACTGTTCGCAAATTAAGCTAATGCGAGATTGCTTGCTAGAAAAAGGCTTGACTGAATGAGTCAGATTGCCGAGAAAATACAGCAGAGTATTGTATTGGGGGGGAATTGCTTTTACAGCCTCTTCCTTTTCCAATACCAGCTCTCCTCCCTGGATATCTTCTGGCACTTGTACATACAGCACGCTCACCAAATTCGGAACGGCGATCGCCATTTCGTAGCTAGAAATACTACAGTCAACGTGGGGTTTAACATCGCTACCAGCTTCTAATACCAGGGGATTAAGATAAAACGCATTGCACCCTGGCTTCAGGGCGACATCTAAATAAGCCTCAAACTCAGGAAACGCTTCAACTACCCGCTCAATTCCCGAACGCTTAAAGACCACCGAAAACCCTTTTGTACCCGTAAAATTCTCACTTAGCTGACTGGCTGCCAAATAAGGAGAGGTTAAGATTGCCGATTTCAGATAGTCTAAATATGCAATTTCAAAGCGATCGCGTTTTAGGGCATAGAACCCTTGCGGGGTTGTCCCTGATTGTTTGATTTTTGGTAGTGCTTTCACCATAATTTTAAGCAGACCATAAAGTCTTTTGATTAAATGACCGTACAGAGATTCTGAATTAGTACTAAAAATACATATTTCTGCGCCAGATCCACATATGCAAAAACCCAGCCGTAGATTATTAAATAATTCGTACGACAGGTTATTTTTGATAGCTCTCAGTTCTCAGCTCTATTGCTGTTTAGGATTTTGCTAAGTAGGTCAACCTAATTATTAGTAGGATGGGTAGAGCGATAGCTCACTCGCGCATTCCCTTGCGTCTTGCGCCGACGCGGGGTCGCTTGTGAACCCATCAACTGATTACTAAATCCAAAAATGGACAGTGAACAGTAGACAGTAGACAGTGAAGAATTACCAATTGTTATCGATAACCATCGCCAATGCGCCAGGGAATTACTTCTGTTGAACAGTTAAGCTGTTGCAATTCTTGAGCTACCGCCATAATTAAAGACTCATCCTTTTCTGCATACTGACCCAACTCAGCCCAGCTATGAGCATAGGGTAAACAGGCTTTTGCCCCCGCTAAATGACATACTTCTGCCACACCTGCTGCACCCAAAGTCGAAAGCTCTCCGCCCCCCGCTCGATCCATCACTGCTAGCATTTGAGGATTACTCATCAGCGTGCCGATAATATCTGCTCCCCAGCTAGAAATATCCGAACCAATCGAGTTATAAGAAAGAGACTGAAAATTGCTCAAGATCCAATCTACGCCCCCAAACTTTTGCTTCACATAGGCTGCGACTTCGGCGGTACGCCCTAAAGGATCGTTGCCAGAATCAATTAAAAACCAGGAAGAATAATCTTCTGTGCGGAGTAAATAAGTATTGCCCCAGTTACGTAAGTCAGGATGTTTGGTTTGACTATATTGAGAATTTATAGGCTGCTCGCCATAAAAAGGTAGAACATTAACCTCAATATCTCCGACCCAAATCCCGTCGCTATACCAATCTACGGCAATGACGTTAGTGAATCCCAAACCTTGTAGTCGCGACTCCATATCTTCGCAAGTCAAAGTATTGCGGGGTACTTTTGGCAGAAAGATCGGCATGTCTAGGGGAAACATCATTAGAGTTGGACAGTGCCAGTGGTCATAATGGTTGTGGGAGATGAGAATTCCGTCCACCAAACCCGACAGCATTGCCCGACTAATATCTGCAATACTGCCAGACAAACCATAGTCTGAGTGTAGATGGGGATCGACCAATAGCCCCGTAGTTTTAGTTCGATATAACAGTGCTGCGTGCTGGAGACGATATACGCCAGGCTGTTTAAAGCTTAAGGGCGCAGTTAATTCGGTTAATTCCGACTGGGG
>JBCBEA010000651.1:0-2650 GCA_038529195.1 Cyanobacteria bacterium J06600_6 | reverse complement strand
GGTTATTTGGATATTGGTTTGAATCGCTTTAGTCTGGGGGTACAGAGTTTTGATCAGGAGTTACTCAAAATTTGTGGACGCTCACATACTAAAGCGATTCAAACCAATATCCAAATAACCCCGAAGGCGATCGCGATCAAATGTACCTGGATCAATTTCCATCGAAATCTCTGCCTGATCGGCAATCCCAAACTGAGAGGCGATCGCGTCAATTATTTTGCCTAGTTGCCCAGGAGACAATAAAGATGGCGTACCTCCGCCAAAAAAGACTGTTTTTAAAGGTTGCTTGTTTACAGGAGTTAGCCGAATATCTTTAACTACAGCCTGAATATAATCATCAACCATTGCTGTTCCCGCTCCGCCTCGATCTCCAACTACAGAGATAGGAAAATCACAGTAGAAACAACGGCGACGACAAAAGGGAATATGAATATAAGCAGCAGTGGGAATAGCTGGCTCTGATAAATAATTCCTATCTAACCTGTAGCTAGTATCTGTCAAAGATATATTTTTGGTCATTAATAGAATATATCAACACTTAAATAATTATGCTATTTGTGGTTTTTTATTTCAGATTAAGACTGTAGAGAAACAGCGTAGGGCTATCTATAGCTTACTGATCAGCATTGATTCTGCCGTAGAAATTCAAATCTGACAATATTAAGAACTCTACCCGATTAACTACATAATTACTGAGAATTTACTAAAGTAAAGAGGAAATACATCCATATCATTTTATTCAACTAAAACTAATGGTTGATGCCATCATAATTATCATTTGTATCATCGCAGCGGTAAACATCGGTTTCGATGGACTACAGTTGCTACCAGACGACATCCTTGAGGGAGTGTCGAATATTGAAGCTTTGCGCTTTGTGATCGCGGGGTTTGCTGCCATTATTGGTCTGGGAGTAGGAGTTGCAGTACAAACTTCCTATCGTCGCCTAGAAAACCAGATTCGCAATACTAAAATTGAGATCATCATTACTAGAGCGATCGGACTAGTAATGGGCTTGCTTGTGGCGAATCTGACTTTGGCACCAGTCTTCCTGCTGCCAATTCCCAAAGAACTCAGCTTTTTTAAGCCCGCATTTGCCGTACTTGGCAGCGTTATGTTCTCCTTTTTAGGTATTGGTTTGGCGGATACTCATGGACGCACTTTTTTACGTCTGATTAACCCGAACAGCATTGATTCAATACTGGTGGCGGAAGGAACTCTCGAAGCTACGCCAACGAAGATTCTTGATACTAGCTGTATTATTGATGGCAGGGTGGAAGAACTGCTCAAAACAGGTTTTCTTGAGGGTCAGGTTCTAATTCCTCAGTTTGTACTGCAAGAATTACAGAACCTCGCGGATGCTAGCAACTCCCAAAAGCGAATACGGGGACGCAGAGGTTTGGATATCTTGAATCAAATGCAGGAAGATTATCCCGATCGTATTGTGATTAATCCCGCCGACTATGACGATATTGATACGGTTGATGCCAAATTAGTGCGTTTAGCACAAGAAATCAGCGGAACTTTATTGACCAACGACTATAATCTGAGCAAAGTTGCCAACCTTCAGAAAGTCCAAATTCTCAATATCAACGATCTTGCTCGTTCGTTACGCCCAATCTACTTACCAGGCGACTATCTAGAGTTAAAAATACTCAAGCAAGGTAAAGAACCCGAACAGGGTATTGGCTATCTGGATGATGGCACAATGGTAGTTGTCGAAGAAGGTAGCGACAGTGTTGGAGGAGAGCTACAGGTGGTAGTTACATCTTCTCTACAAACCTCCGCAGGACGCATGATTTTTGCCAAGCCCCAGTCCGAGTCCGAAAATTACTCGACAGTAAATAGCGAAGCAAAATAAGACACAACTCACTTATCAATCAGTAACTCAAGCGATTGGCGCTTGCTTACGATCGCTTCCTTTATCTGCAAAGATGGCTTGATTGTTTTTTTGTTGCAGCGCAGAGACAATTAGAAATTCGGGAAGGTTAAGTGGATAAGGCGATCGCTTCAATCCAAATATTCTCTCTCAAATAAAAGAAGCCACTTTAGGAACAGGTAGAGCTTCTCCCGTACTTTCATATGCCAAAATTAGAGATTCGAGAGCTTCCTTACCATTGGTAAACGCCCCATCGTATGTATCGCCATGAGTGCGCCAGTAACTACCTGGAAAATCAGGAAATGCTACTAAAAAACAATTGTCCTCATCACTCTACTGAATAACTATTGGGTATTTTAATTTATTCATCTGCCTGTGTTTTGGTTGTTTCTTGAATAGCTTGTTTTATCTTTCTTTCTTAGTATGCTTTAGCGTCACTGCCGTAGTTCCCAGATATTGTAACTTTTCCCGAATAGTAACGATGAATCCAATTCGTATGACTAGCTTTACCTGGAATTTCTTGAAAACCTGCTTTACGGAGCATTTTCTTTAATTCTCTAATCTTTTTCGGCATCTATTTAACTATTCTTGCCTAGATACGCCTCTATTTGAACATTTGCTCTTGAAGCGATCGCAAAGTCATTATTCTATCTAAACTTTGGAAAACGACGAACGTAATAAATTAATTTAAAGAATCGCTTTTTATATCCTCCAAAATGGCTTAACTGCTTTGTCGCCGCACAGAGACAATTAGAAATTTGGGAAGAAATAAA
>JBCBEA010000650.1:0-2658 GCA_038529195.1 Cyanobacteria bacterium J06600_6 | reverse complement strand
GTCTTCTTGGGAATTGCGATCGGCTGGTTTTTGCATCTTTGGGCGGCGTAGGAATGTCATTAGGATCCCCTAAACTATTGCAGTCTCTAAATTAATCAAACTGAGCTTAGAACATATCTCAATAAAACTTTAAATTTGTCACGTATCATCAGAAAAATCTGGCAATTTCAAAGTTCTATTTTAGAATAGAGAGGTGCGGAGACAAAAGTTTCCGTTCACTCCTCACACCACACTCCGCTCGGAAATTTCTCGGGCGGTTTCTTATTGTCTATATTTAACTTAATTTTGGTCTCTTAATTTCGATCTATTACTTTAGATGTAAAGTCTAATTGAGTTAGGTCTGGTTGAACATTGAGCGTGGTAAAATCCTATATTATTAAACAGGATTTGTGGTAAATTAGGACTTAAATAAGTATGTCATCATCAGCCGCGCCAGTAACAGACGCTAGCTTTCCTGAGCAGGTTTTAGAAAGCTCAGTACCAGTATTAGTAGACTTTTGGGCTCCTTGGTGTGGGCCATGCCGTATGGTAGCTCCAGTAGTCGATGAAATTGCCGAGCAGTACGACGGACAAATAAAAGTTGTTAAGTTAAACACTGACGAGAACCCTCAGGTTGCTAGTCAATATGGAATTCGCAGTATCCCCACCCTGATGATCTTCAAGGATGGACAAAGAGTAGATATGGTAGTTGGAGCAGTACCTAAAACTACCTTGGCAACCACCATCGAAAAATATCTTTAGAGTTTAACTTTTACTGATAGCTTCCACTATTGTTTCAGCTTCAGCGAATCTTAATGTAGATTTGACTGGGGCTTGTTTGTTTTTAAAGATAATTCCCTAGCTTAAGATAGAGATTGTTCTGCATTTAAAGTGCTCAGGCAAAATTTTTACGAACAGCATGAATTTATCTACTGGCAAGCCCAAACATTTGGATTCGCAACTTCAAGAATTGGTGGGTAATTTAGCCCATCACCCTCAGGGTCAATTAATTCAAAGAGCTTTGGAAGTTTTGCTAAGAATTGCGGACAGCGATACAGAACGCCTCAACTGGAAAGTTTTGACCGCGTCCCTGGAAGATTTAGAACAGGGGTTTCAGAGATTTTATCCTTATCGTCACACCAGAAAAATTGCGATTTTTGGCTCTGCCAGAACTTCTCCTCAGCAGGCAGAATATCAGGTTGCAGTAGATTTTGCCCGCTGTATGGTAGCTAATGGCTTTATGGTCATTACAGGGGCAGGAGGAGGCATTATGCAGGCGGGAAACGAGGGGGCAGGAAGAGATAATTCTTTTGGTCTCAATATCCGACTTCCGTTTGAACAGGGAGCAAACTCGGCAATTAATGGTGATGATAAGCTCATTGATTTTAAATACTTTTTTACGCGCAAGCTGTTTTTCTTAAAAGAAAGTGATGCGATCGCTCTCTTTCCAGGTGGCTTTGGGACTCAAGATGAGGCGTTTGAAACCTTGACTCTTTGCCAAACGGGCAAATATGGACCGGTACCCCTCGTACTGATAGATCAGCCAGGAGGCGACTACTGGCATTCTTGGAATAACTATATCTGTACTCAGTTAAAAGAGAAGGGATTAATTAGCCCAGAAGACCCTAGCTTATATACAATTACCGATAATCTTGAGGTTGCCTGCCAAACTATTAAAGACTTTTATCGGGTTTATCACTCTAGCCGTTACGTTGATAAGCGTTTTGTCCTGCGTCTCAAACTTGAACTATCTGAGCAAGCAGTTGATGAGTTAAATCAGGAATTTAGCGATATTTTGAGCGAGGGAAAAATTGTTCAAACTACAGCTTTGCCAGAAGAGCAGAATGACTTAGCGATTTTAGATCTACCACGCTAAACTTTCTATTTCAATCAAAAAAGTTTTGGTCGTTTATATCAGCTAATCGGCAAAATCAATCTTATGGGGGATGTGTGTGACGCAACCGAACATCCTGAAATTAAGTAAAGTTACCGTTGTTACTGTCGAAGAGTAAACAATGAAAGACATATATTAAGCTTTGTATGAATATTTGCCTTATATCTCAATATTTTCTTTAGATTCTAATTAACTAGACTAGTATTTATATTGTTGGCGCAGTAAAAGTCTGAGTCCAGCACCGTGAATTTATTATTTGAAGGTGAAGCAAATTGAATACGACATTGTTACGCCAAACCTGGAACCTGATTGAAACCACAAATGCTTGGGAAATTTTAGAGACTAGCGAATCGGATTTGATTCAAGGATTGCTACAGCGGTTGGATGCACAAAAGCCTCTTGCGGATAGAGAAAGAGCATCTTTATATGATTACCTACACGAGAAGATGGGTTTGATTAGAGATACTGCAGAGTCGCGCTTAGTATCGGCTTGATGGGCAAGATCAACGGGTCAATTAAGCACTAGCCAACATCTTGTGCTTGAACAAATACAGTTGGCGACAATACGAAGCCAGCAGCTCAAAGACGGTAAAGCCAGCAGGCTTAAATTTTGATTAGATTTTAGATTATATTTGAGCTATTAATGACAATCTTTTCTAGATAACTTCGGTTAGCTATTAGTAATTAACGGTGGCAATCTTGATTGATGCTACTGACTTGCTAATAGAAATGAATTACACGATCGCATTGATAGTCGTTTTACAGCCGTTTTCAGTTGAATAAAC
>JBCBEA010000649.1:0-2672 GCA_038529195.1 Cyanobacteria bacterium J06600_6 | reverse complement strand
AAAATGCCACACATCATTTTTCTCCTGCCACCGATTCCTATTCTTTGTAGTGTTAGAGAATCTATTTCGGATAGGTTAGTAACTTCTACTCCATATCCTCTATTGCTAGAATTTCTTTCTCTTTTACTAATTTGCATTCTTCGGCATTGTAGTTCTCCGTTTTTTTTCTTTAAAATACTTAGTATTCCTTCAATGCCTAATTCATCTATCTGACGTTGTGCTACTTCCAGAAACTCTTGTGGTTCGGTACGCCTTCGAATAGTGACGATGCGAGAGTAAAGGCTGCTCGCAGAGACAAGAGGTTGGTATTCGGGAATACCGATGTGGAAATGATTTTCGCCAACTTTAAATGTTTGTTCGACTAAAAATTGATAGATAGAGGGAATTTGTTCTAGAGGTATTCTGATTTTAAGTTTTGAGCGTTGGGTTAGTTTTAGCTGTTTGTATCGGTTTGGTCTTCCTGCGATGGGGTGGATACCGATGTCATTGTTTTCGTGGATATAGGGACAAAGGCGAGACAAGGCAGAGTAGATGAGATAGCCGTTGTCTAAGGGTAATAGCTTTCCTCTAAGGGGAAACACCACATCCACATAAGATGTATCTATCATAGGTAGATTTCAAAAGTGTTTGACAATTTATAAAGAACACTTTTACTAATATCTACTATTGATAGTTTACTTTAGAGAATAAATCTCATAAGTTCAAGAAATATTTAGATTCAGCTAATCTTATTATTTGTAAATCGAGTAAATGGTTATTGAACCATACAGTAATGAAGAATTGTGGAGTCCTAAACCATATCAGTTACCGCAAAGAAGTCGTCTTAATTGTCTGATGCCAATAGCTGTTGGAACTCCATCTATAGAAAGCTTAACAAGCTATATAACCAGACTGGCTCACAGCCATTCAATAACAATAAGTACTCTTATGACTAGAGAGCTTGCTCGAATTTTAGATAAGGATTATGTTCAAAAAAATGCGAAAAGAGGTCTGAGCACTCTGTTAAACAGAGGTGCAGCGATAAATAGTACTGGAGAATTAGCTCAATTATTTGCTGGCTCAATAGAAAGACTAACCCTAGAAAAAAATTTATCTGCCTTGACTTTATTGTCTTTTCACGATTGTTTGTCCTCCAAAGATCTACTGCACAAGACAAAATCATGGTGCCCAGATTGTTATGAGGAATGGGGAAGTACAGATAAAACTATCTACGAACCTTTATTATGGAGTTTTAGAGATGTTAGAGTTTGTGCTTATCACAACCGATTACTGCAAACTACTTGTTTCAATTGCGGTCGTCATATTCCTTGGCTACACTCTAAATCTAGAATTGGATACTGCCCTTATTGCGATAGCTGGCTGGGTAGCTCTAATGACACTCGAAAGACACATGATTCAGTAGTATTATCCAAAAACGAATTAGAAAGAAGTCTATGGATATCTGATGGTGTTGGAGAATTGATCGCCTGTTCTGGAGAAAATTCAACAATTAAGAAAGAGAATATTGCCAAAGCTATTCGAGAAATTATCAATATTACCTATCAAGGCAATATTGCTTCTTTTGCCAAGTCTCTGACATTACCTAAAAATACAGTTTGGATGTGGGCAAAAGGAAAAAGTATACCTTCGCTCAAATTTATTTTAAATGTCTGTTACTGTCTAGATATTTCTCCACTTAACTTTCTCGCATTAGAACCAAAAGCTTTTAAGTCTTTGCAAATAGATTCAACAAGGCTAACTGATGTGGTGAATACAAAAAGAATCTCTCCGAGGAATTTTGATGCTAAGAAAATAGAGAAAGATCTACAGACAATTATCAGTAGTCAAGATATTTCACCACCTACAATGAAAGAAGTAGCTGAAAAACTTGGTTTTGATGTGCGAGTAATTTCAGAACATTATCCAGAGTTATGCAAAGCAATTTCAGGTCAACATCGTCGTGACCGCAATCTAGTTCAAGCTCAAAAAATTGAAGAATGTTGTCAAGAAGTAAGACAAGCTGTTTCTACTTTGATTTATAGAGGAGAATATCCAAGCGAGGCTCGTGTATCACAATTAATTTCGCAACCTGGATATTTCAGATATGAGAAGGTTAGAATAACTCTTAGAAAAGCAAAGTTTAATTTTGGTTTTTAAAGCATTATTTTGCCACTAGTCTTTTAAACCATAACCTTGCCAAAGTGGCAAACTCAAACTTTAAATTACAAACCGCTTCAAACACTAATTAAAAGTAGGATGGGCGATACTGGATTTGAACCAGTGACGTCCTGCTTGTAAGGCAGGCGCTCTACCACTGAGCTAATCGCCCGAATGTGCTTAATTTGGCACTTAGACATAATAACAGGCTTTTGGTTTATTGTGCAATCCATTTTGAAAAATAGACTATAGCTGTTGGTATACAGGCGTTTCAAAGATAATAAGCATTGGGTAATTTTCATGTTCAATGCGTAGTATTTTTGAAGCTTGCCAGGTTGAGAAATGAAACTCTCTCAAAAATTGGTGTGAAATTGGTGTGCCTCACCAGATTCGCTGAAACCAATGTATATCAATAACGAAGAGAGAAAAGCCAAGATTGGCAAGGTGAGTGTATCTGTATCTAGATACGGCTCAATCAATATTAGATTCACCTATCCAAAGGGGAAGAGACACGATATGAATGTCTCAACCAATAC
>JBCBEA010000648.1:0-2680 GCA_038529195.1 Cyanobacteria bacterium J06600_6 | reverse complement strand
AAACCAAGGACTTACGAAACACAATTTTATCTTCCCCCACATCATAAAATTCTCTGATACGCGCCTCCTCTTCATAGCCACAACGTTTATAAAACGACCGCGTTTTGGCAAAACTATCTAATCCTGAAGTCTCAACCAACAGTATCCTCTGTCCTCGACTTATTAACATCTGCTCGACATGACCGATGATTGCCGTCCCGATTCCTTGTCCCTGATATTCTGGATGGACGGCAATCAAATACAAGTTCCAGGTTCCCTCCGTCATTTTTTCAGGCGCACAGTAGGCGATCGCTACGGGCTTATTTTCTACAGTGCCAGTTAACCAAATCTCATGGCTATTATTCTCACTGAAATAGTCATACAGCATCTCGTCCAACATATTCGCAGGAAAAAGTTCGTTAGCATCGATAATCGCTTTAAGATCCAATCTGTCTTTAGATTCAATGAGACGAATATTAACGGCAATCAACATTATTTTAGATTCTCCATAACTAATCTCCCAATCTCCCAATCCCCCAAAATTACTGGCGAAAACTAGAAATTTACCAAAAAATATTAACTATTTAGAGAAAAAAATCAAATTTACCCCTACAATGGCGCACATAAAACCCCTTGCGTACGCTGAATTCTATGCTGAACTTTCAAATCCAGTCAGATAGTGATGTTCCTGCTTCTAAGCAGCTGTTTGCTCAGATTCAGTTTGCGATCGCTTCCGGACAATATCCCCCTGCTCACCGTTTACCTAGTACACGCCAGTTGGCGATGATTACAGGCTTACATCGCAATACGATCAGTAAAGTTTACCAGCAGCTAGAAGAAAGTGGTCTAGTAGAGTCGATCGCTGGTTCGGGTATTTATGTTAAACAACACGAACGCGAAAACCTGGGAGATGAATCAGATTCTCATGTGATTGCTTCGATTAAAGCAGTCAAAGAAGGAGTGGAGAAAGTAATCGAGCTTGGCTGTACGATGGAGCAGGTGAAAGAGCTATTCATCGAGGAAATAGACTGGCGGATTAGCTGTTGCGATCGCGTAGTGGTAACAGTTCCCAAACGAGATATCGGTGCAGGAGAAATTATTCAGCAAGAATTACAGGATACTTTTTCAATTAAAGTAGAATTAATCGAACTAGAAGAATTGCCTAAAATCCTCGAAAAGATCAACTTTGGCACTTTAATTACCAATCGCTACTTCATTAAAGAAGTGTTGGGAATTGTTCCCCCCAACTCTTTTCGAGTCATTCCCATCGACATGTATGACTTTAATAAAGAATTAGAGCTGATCAAGGCATTACCATCCCAAGCCTGTTTGGGAATTGTCAGTCTGAGTGAGGGGACATTAAGCGTGGCTTCTAGCATTGTTAATAGCCAGCGAGGTGACGATTTACTAGTCTTGACTTCTTCCTTAAGCGATCGCGATCGATTAAGAGCCGTAATTAGAGCTTCTCATACGATTATTGCGGGATACACCAGTTACGAAAGAGTTAAAGCCGAAATTATTGCTATGCGCGAAGATTTGATTCGCATTCCCGATGTGGTTAGCACCGATAATTATATTGGCGAGAAGTCGATTAAACTGTTGCAGCAAGAATTAGGTCTAAAAAAAGCTAAACGCAAAAGCTGAGTAATCCAGGATAAATAATATGGCTAAAGGGGACTGTATCTACGTATATCGGAATTTTGCCAAGCTATCAGGAGTCTATAAACACTATGGTATCGACTGCGGGGACGGTACGGTAATTCACTACCGCAAACCCAGTGAGATCGTCGAACAGACTTCTTTTGCTACTTTTAGCCGTGGCAATCCTACTTATATTGCCGAATATAGCCCTGGATTTGGCTACATTCCTGATGCAGTGGTAGAAAGAGCCAAGAGCCGATTAGGAGAACACGATTACAACCTGCTGACCAACAACTGCGAACATTTTGCTGTCTGGTGCAAGACGGGTATTAGCGATAGCAAACAGATTCGTAACTATCTTCCCGCGATTACGACCCTCGATATCTCCAAACTATACGAGCCGATTAAACAGGCGCTCAAAGGCAAAGATAGTGCCACCAATAAGAGACTCTCTGCCGAAGCTTTACTCGATATAAAATCTGTCTGGAATCAAATACAGCCTAAGTACCAAGAAGCGATCGCCGAATCCCAAACCTGGAACCAAGTAGCCAAAAAAGCCTTAAGTCAGGGTAGAGAAGACTTAGCCAGGAGGGCAATCTCTAAAAAGCTGGAGTACGAAAAGCAGGCCAGTAAACTGGAAATTGAGCTGAGTGAACTAGCCGAGATAACCGAAAATATTGTCCGCAGTCAAAATGAAATTTAGTCCTCAAATCTGCGTAGATTAGACTATGTATTTATTAGCTTTGAGATCGAATACTCTACCAGTAGCGCAAGCATTAATTATTTCTTCGATGTACTCCCTAACACCCTGATACTCTTCATCAATATCTCTCAAGCTCCAAATAGCTTCCGAGCAATTCTCAAAGTTCATTAGCGTTGAGTTGATATCAGCTATAATCTGGTCGCGTAAGTTACAGAGAGTCATAATTTTCTCCTTTTGAGAGGGATTAATTGCTTCTGTAATTTCATATTTCTGATGAAAAGCAGGGTATGCAGTTTTTCAGATTCTTCAAGCCAGTAACTAATATGAAATCTAAAAAAGAATGCTACATATAGGTTT
>JBCBEA010000647.1:0-2681 GCA_038529195.1 Cyanobacteria bacterium J06600_6 | reverse complement strand
TCTTACTTCAGTATTATAAAGACTGCGATCAAACAAAAATGCTATAAAGTTCGTCTTGATCGCTATTCCGTAATTTTTATAGATCTATGAAGATAAATTGGTTGTGGCGCTGTACGAGTACGATCGGTTTCTGTCTGGCTCTAACTACTCCTGCTTGGGCTGACCAATGCTCGTATGTTAGTAAAGAACAGGCAATAAATGCGATCGCCAGATTAAATCTCAATGACAAAATATATTTTCTCTGCGAACTCTGTGGCGAAGATGTACCTGAATCAGCGCAAATTAAAAGTTTGTCTATGAAAACTGTAGATTACGAAGACTATTGGCAGGTTGAAATCAACGGAGAAGGAATTGATCTGGCATATGTCTTTGCCGATTCGGGAATCGAGAGCAACTTTGCCAATCTAGCTATGCTTGCTGATTGTCCTGCGGAGGGGGTTAGCTCTACATTACCTTCAAATAGAGTTGCCGAACCAGAATCAGCTAGAGACTATTATGAAAGAGATTAATCTTAGTCTTGTTGCTTTTTATGGTGACAAGCCAACCGAATTATTCGATCTAATTACGAAGCTACAAACGCACTTAGCAAATCATTCTTTGCTGGTGAACAAATTTATTCCCTATCAGATCGAACAAGTCCACGGGACAATCATTGGTTGTGAAGGCTGGAAAACAGATTCAGGAATAGTTGATCGCTGGTTTAAAGACAGAAGAAAAGAAACAAAATACATAAATCTGTCTGGCTTACTTAACTATCTCCAACAAATAGACTTATCTCTCACTGTTCGCTTTGGTGGCTATAATCCCCAGACAAACTATAATTTCTTAAGTCGAGGTCAACATTTAAGCGATCGCTCTTTCCAGCTTCAGGCAGCAGATAGTAATACTATTCCCGTTTTAATCGGTTGGTCATGGCAAAATAATACCGTCACCCTCGCGATAGACGAATTACGCCGTAACTTCCAACAGTTTGGTTTGCTGCATAAATACCACAATGCTAGCGATAGCGTTGACAATGATTTCTATCTGCGTTTGGGAACCATCGGAACAAAGCTATCTACATCAGAAATAGATTTGATTTCTACTGATGTTCGCGATCTATTATCTACTTTTACAGTATCTATTCCTCTCAGTCTAAATAACCTGGCATTTGCTAAATATCAGGACTTACAGCTTACTCCTGAAACCACGAAAGTTGTTCCTGTCGCTTCAATTACGGCTTCTCAACTCAAACAACTATATTTCTTGTAACTTATACTTCTTTGCTGGGAAGATTATCATACAGTAACAAATTCTTTTTAGTGCCTTTGCCTCAGAGGATACCGCTGTGCGTCCTCGAAACCGATTTTTACTCTTAGCTGATAACATAAAGCAGACAAATTCTTTGCGCCCTTAACCCAGAACTTCCCGACACACAGCAGGCTACTTCTTATGCCCTAAAGGATTAGCTCCGCTTCGCTCCACGTCCGTCTCTGCGTCTTGGCGCGAAATAATACAAGACAATAAACAAAACTCGATCGCGAAATAATGAAAAAACTCTTAGTTACAGGTGCAAGTGGTTTTCTCGGCTGGAACTTATGCCAACAGGCGCAGGCAAACTGGAACGTACACGGCACATACTTCAACCACCAAGCAAGCATTCCTAATACCACTCTACACAAGCTAGATCTGACCAATTTTATCGAACTAAAACAGCTATTCCAGCAAACCAAACCTGATGCCATAATTCATCTGGCTGCTGCTTCTCATCCCAATTTCTGTCAGACAAACCGCGAACTAGCTTACAAAATCAACGTCGAGGCTGCGGTCAATATTGCTCGACTATGTAGCGATCGCCAGATTCCCTGTGCTTTTACCTCAACAGACTTAGTATTCGACGGCAAAAATCCTCTATATAAAGAAGAAGATCCTGTTTGTCCGATTAACTACTATGGCGAACAAAAAGCGATCGCCGAACAAAAAATGTCTGAGATCTATCCTCACGTAGCTCTGTGTCGGATGCCGTTAATGTTTGGTGCGCCATCTCCCACATCTTCCAGCTTTCTGACAGGCATGATTGGCAATTTGCGATCGGGCAAAGCTATAAACCTCTTTACTGACGAATATCGTACTCCAGCTAGCGCCAGAGCAGCATCTCAAGGACTTTTATTAGCTATAGAAAAACAAGCACAGGGGATTCTGCATTTAGGAGGCAAAGAGCGTATATCCCGCTATGACTTTGGTTTACTGCTGGCAGAGATCCTAAAGACATCCACAGACTTAATTAAGCCAGGCAAACAGGCTGAGGTAAAAATGGTCGCACCGCGATCGCCCGATACATCCTTAGATAGTATCAAAGCTTTTAATCTTGGCTACCAGCCATTAGCTATAAGAGAAGAATTAAGCGATATCTTATCTTGAACGCCCCCTAAATCCCCCGACTTCGGGGGACTTTTGATTTAACTGCTCATCCATAAACTTGTAGAAGAGCGATCGCTTTCTTAATTTCAATTTATCGAAATCACAGTTTAATGAGTTCCCACCAAACTTGGGGGGCTAGGGGGGCTATTAACGACTCAATGCCCCCTAAATCCCACGACTTCGGGGGACTTTTGATTTAACTGCTCATCCAGAAACTTGTAGAAGGCGATCGCTTTCTTAATTTCAATTTACTGAAACCACAGTTTAGTTAGTTCCCCCCA
>JBCBEA010000646.1:0-2683 GCA_038529195.1 Cyanobacteria bacterium J06600_6 | reverse complement strand
TATTAGCCCAACGTTCTGTGTTAAATCCATACTGGCTATTTAATAGCTGGACATCTTCTTGCAATTGGCTTGCAACATATTGGTTTTGAGATTCAGAAAGTATAACTTCTTTTTTTACTTGCTTACTAAACACTTGATGAAACAAGCTTTTGAGCTGCTTCGGGACTCGGGAAGCGATATAGTAGGCTAAATTAGTTTGTCTAACTTTTCTCCAGCCTGGTACAACAACTTTCTTTCTTTGAGAGCGGTTATTGTACACTTTTCCTAGGGCTTGAAATTGATAATTAGGGTCGATTCCCAAGAACTCAGCTACTTTTTTTAATATCGCTTCAGGACTTTGCTTTAGATCCTCAAAATCTATCAGCAATATGTTTTCAGAAGGAAACCTTTGATAGTATTCTTTGAGCTGCATCGAATACTTAGAAACATCAATAATTTCGCGATCTAGACCTTCACTCAGAGGCTGAACCCGAGCTTCCTGCTGCCAGGCCTCTAAATGAGTGTAGTGAGATTCAATTCTTTCGATCGGGTCTCGCATTAAATAAATAAATTTAAACTCGGCTGTTTCCTGCCTCTGGATTTCAGCTATTTTTTCGGCAGCGTTAAATAAGTCCTGATGAGTGCTTCTCGTGTAATTAGGAGAAGCTTCTAGGGCAATTTTATGGCGCGAGCTATCCCATGACCAAAGGCTTTGGTAAAAATCAAAACCTCGTGCAAATATTTCTGGGTTGGAAAAAAACTTTGGTTCTTTTTCTTTACAGGGAGCAACTTCTGGATGCTCCGCCAAATAGTTAAATAGACTGGTAGTACCTGATTTAATAGAACCGATAATTAAGACGTAATTGCTAATCATTACTAATGAAAATAAGATAGGTAAGTTAAATTTCTATGCCCCAGTCTCTAATATCAACCTGGTACTCATCTCGCAGTTTGACTAAGTCTGGCTTTAGTTTTTCTAAAACCATTTCTTTCTGACTAGGAGATAGTCGCACGTATTCATAGTCAACTTTGCGTGCCAGTAAATTACGCACCTTGGTAAAGCTTTGCTTCATATCTCGGGGCATAAATTTAAGCAAGTCTCTCATCGCAGCTGTATTTCTTAGCTTAGAATATCCTGGGAGCATTACTCTGCTAGTCTGATTTTTGTATGTGTTATGACATATATCCAGTCCTGGAAACTGGAAGCTTTGATCTATTTCTAAAAACTGACAAATATTAGCTAAGACAGACTGTGGATTCTGCTTTAAGTCTTTTAGATTGAGTAAAAGAATGTCTTCTGCAGGAAATCTTTGGTAGTACTCATCAATTTGCATTCCATATTTTGATGTGTCTATAATTTCGCTGTCGATTTTCTCCAGCTCTAAGTTAGCTGCAGATAGATGGTTATGCTTAAGACCTTGAGTATAGTGCGACTCTACTCTATCTACTGGATTACGAAGTAAATAAATAAATTTAAAATTGGCATTGGTTTCTTGCTTGACTTGCTCAATGTTGGCGGCCGCATTGATAAATTTTGGATGAGTCACTCTGGTATAGCCAGGACTCGCTTCTAAAGCATATTTATGAACATCAACTTGCCAATTCCATAAGCTTTGATAAAAATCGAAGCCTTTATTAAATCTACTTTGATGATTGAAAAAACCGATTTCCTTAGTATGACCAGCCGCAATTTCTGGGTGCTGTGACAGGTAGTTATAAAGGCTTGTTGTCCCAGATTTCATTGCCCCGACGATTAAAACAAAGTTATTTATCATACTTATTCAGGATATAAATTTAAATGTTGAAAACTTTTTGGGTTGATTGACAATTATTTAAAGATCTAATTGCCAACTTTGAATATCAAATCTATATTCATTGCATAGCTTTAGTAAATCTGGTTTTAACTCATCAATAATATCGCTTTTTAATTGAGAATCTAATTGAAAATCAACGTTTGTTTTTCTACCTAAAAGAGATTTGACAACATTTTTCTGCTGACTAGAAATATTTTTTTTAATGTATTGAATTGGAGATGTTTTTCTTAGATTACGCCACCCAGGAATAGCCATCCGCAGCTGTTCTCTACTGTTATGAATAGTTCTAGTTTTATTGAATGTAAATTCAGGATCGATTTCTAAAAACTGGCAAACTTTCTTCAACAGCTCGTCAGGATTGCTTTTAAGGTTTTCAAAGTTAAGCAATAGTATATTATCTGGTGAAAACCACTGATAAAATTCTGATATTTGTAGAGCGTATTTTGAAGTGTCAATAATTCTTTGCTCTATTTTAGACACAACATGGGGATGCTGCCGATTTGATTTGGCTGCCTCGTGAACATAGTGCGACTCTATACGCTCTAAAGGGTGACGCATGATGTAGATAAATTTAAATTTCACCTTTTGTTCTGACTGAACTAAGGCGATATTTTCTGCGGCGCTGGCGGAGTCTTGATGAGTTATCTTGGTATATCCTGGAGTAGCTTCTAGAGCTATTTTGTGCTGTTGGGGATTCCAGTTCCACAAAGATTGATAATAATCATATCCCAAACTATAATTTGTGCTTTTGGAAAAAAAGTGTGGTTCTTTCTGAGAGCAAGGAGCTATTTCTGGATGTTGGGATAGATAATCAAATAGACTAGTCGTACCACACTTCATCGCTCCGATAATCAAACCATAGTTATTGATTTTCATGAATATACTGAAAT
>JBCBEA010000645.1:0-2684 GCA_038529195.1 Cyanobacteria bacterium J06600_6 | reverse complement strand
GTTGCACAATCGGAGGATGATTTCCGAAAATCCTCAGTTTGCAAGTAAATTTAAAAAGCTGATAGCGCAGGGCGTATGCCCAGTTCGTCGTCTTCGACGACTGGCGAAACTCTGTTTCGCGCAGCTGATAGCTACGAATAGAAACACCTTGTGCGTCATGTTTTAAATTAGCAACGCCTTTACTTTTAATATTTTCAAGTCTGTTTGGCGACTATTGACAGCCAAATGCGATCGCTCTGGGTCAATAATTGGCGATTACTAATCAGCTTTTCCGGTAGCAAACAAGCGACCAATAATCTCTTCAATGGGGGGATCGCTAACGCTAAGATCCTGCACCTGCAGCTCTGCCAGAATCTTGGAGATAGTTGCAGTCAGCTTGGCTCTGGGAACAAGAAAGCGAACTTCTTGACCCTGAATAGATTCCACTTCTCCAAAATTAGCCAGCTTATCTGGAGATAGGGCAACGGCTAATTCTACTTTTACCTGACGATAGGGAGCAAAGCGATCGAGCAGCTCTTCTAATAAACCATCATAAATTAACTGTCCCTGATGGATTAGCAAAACGCGATCGCACAATGCTGTGATATCAGCCATGTAGTGACTGGTAAGCAAGATTGTCGCTCCATATCTCTCGTTATACTGCTGTAAAAATTCTCTGACCGCTACTTGGGCATTAACATCCAAACCCAAAGTCGGTTCATCCAAAAATAGTACCTGGGGATGGTGCAGCAGGGCAGCTAATAATTCTGCCTTCATTCTTTCTCCCAAAGACAGCTTTCGCACTGGCTGATTTAGCTTATCCGCTACGTCGAGCATCGTTGCCAACTCTTGGAGACGCTGATTGAAAATGCGATCGCTAATATTATAGACAGCAGCATTAATCCGCAAGGAATCTAAAGCAGGTAAATCCCAGAGTAGCTGTTGCTTTTGCCCCATGACCAGACTAGTTTTACGTAAAAACTGCGGTTGGCGCCGAAAAGGAGTATAGTCGGCTACTTTCACATCTCCTGTAGAAGGATGAATTAAGCCTGTCAGCATTTTGAGCGTAGTTGTTTTGCCTGCCCCATTACCGCCTAGAAAACCCACGACTTCACCAGGCTGAATCTGAAATGAGACGTTTTGAACTGCCTTAATTTCTCGATAGTTGCGACGGAAAAAGTGAGTTAGAGTACCTTTTAAACCTGGCTGTTTAATCGCCACAGGATAAGTTTTACTCAGATTATCAACGGCAATAATAGACACAAAGAAGAAATTCAGTAAAGAACAAGGATGTTGCTAATTAAACGCATGATGTACAAAGCGTTTTGGCTCATAGCGTTATGATAACCGTTTACTGATTACTGATTACTGATTACAGGTAGCCAAACGATGAATTTTGCCATCAATACGGTAGAAGTCAAAATGAGATTCAGAATTAAAAATTTCTTTGGGCAAGACTGCCTCAATTTCTTTTGATAGCAAATTTTCGTTGATGTCTTGTTGGGGGAAGATTGTTGCCAGCCGATTAAAATTTTGGGCATTTGGCTCTAAATTATCAAAAGCAATCGCTTTTGACTGATGGCAATATTTATTCAAGGATGATTCCACCTCAACTAATTGACCATTACGCTTAATAGTCAAAATTGCCTCTTTAGGATTCACAGCTAAAGATTCTGCTTCGTTTTGACCTGAGAAAGGCAGAATTACTACATATGATAAATTGCCGTTAATTGCTTTAAAACCGCGATTGTCTTCTAGGGGCAAAGCAGGAATAAAGATCGAGCTTGTACCTGTTTGCTTCGCTTCCCCCGAATAAAAATAGGTGTTGTTCTGGGAGCAGATATTCACATAAAAACTATCGGTTTCAAAAGCATATACTTCCTGATATTCAGTACTAATCTGCTGACAGTTGCGCCAGTCAGAATCAATCAAAAAGCTATAGTCCGCATCGGCAGAAGCTTGGACATCGTTAACTGTACCTAGCTGAACGGCAATGATAACAGTTCCTATTATGCTTGCAGTGCCATAGATTCGAATCTTAAAGCGTTCAATCATACGTTATGAAATATTTGTAATTTTAAATGTGAGATAGGTGATTAAAAAATAAGAATTAGACTTTGCTGAAACAGTTTCAATACATCCTAAGATTCTCTGCTCTAATTGGCAATACGCCTATGGCTGTAGTTTAATCGCTCACAATAAACAGTTTTAAGCAGCAGTATCCTAATTGCGATCGCAGTTCTAGATAGCATGCGGAAAACCGTATTTTACTGGAATTGATTGACTATCTTAAGATAGAAGTGGAAAGCAAACTAAATATATTTAAATACGTTAATCAATATCATAAATTCTAAAAGGTTTAGGATCAGGTTAATACAAACAGTTCAAGCAAGTAAGCGTTATGAGTTTTTTCGATTCTCAGGTAGTTCAAGAAGAAGCAAAAAAGTTATTTGAAGATTATCAATCTTTGATGCAGCTTGGGGGTGAATATGGCAAATTTGACCGTGAGGGCAAAAAAATGTTCATCGAACAAATGGAACGCCTAATGGAACGCTACCGCATTTTTATGAAGCGTTTTGAACTGTCAGAAGATTTTATGGCGCAAATGACTGTTCAGCAATTAAAAACCCAGCTAAACCAATTTGGGATGACACCACAACAAATGTTTGACCAAATGGAAACAACTCTCAAACGAATGAAGTCTG
>JBCBEA010000644.1:0-2690 GCA_038529195.1 Cyanobacteria bacterium J06600_6 | reverse complement strand
ATGAGATTCGATATGTGAGACGAATGAGACAGCAAAAATTAGTCCAAAGTTAAAGAGTAACTGTCTGCCTTAATGCTACTGATATAAGAAGATTTAGCCATTTTATCCCTTCGCCTAGTTGCGGGTCGCAGCAACTACTCAGGCAATCAGCGCAAGGGTTTGGAGGTTGTCTTAATTTGAGACTATGGACTGATTGGACTAAATTGACCATTTCAGTCTCATCTCATAGTGAGTGAGATCTGTCTTGTGGCGAGATTGCCATGCAGTTCTGACAAAAGCGATCCACCTGAGGGGGGAAAGGGAGTGGTAACGTTCCCGACCTACCCGATCTACTCAAATTCCGGTAATGGTGCGAGACCAAAATACTGTTCTGCAATTCTATCTATCTCTGAATAGGATGGAATCCAGAAGTCTTCTTCATAGTCTTCCTCTTTACTTGGCTCCCCTGGTAATTTTAGAATGTATATATCTGAGTAATCTAATTGCTCAACAAAATACAGTAACGCCTCGATTACTTCATTACTCATGTCAGTACTAGTGTTCGCATTTAGGAAGCTTATAGTTTCGCCTGAATCATCGCTTCTTGTTTGTTTAGACAGCGCCTTAATAAGAGAAAATACTATTCGGTTCTGAACATCAATTAGCTGCATGTTCTTTGGAGCGAGCCGATTACGCTTTATCACCTCAGCTACTTGGATAGAGTTAAGCGTTTGAGTACCGGCGGTCAGGGGGGTTCCACCGGGACTCTCACTACGAAGGCTGACTGAATCCAAGATATTTAGTCTAACACCGCCTACATAATCGACAGCATCGACTATATTGATATTGTTAAAATCAATATATCCTTTTATTTCTAATCCTCCTGTGAGTTCGGAAACTGTTAGTGATGGAACAGCAGGATTCTCTGCACTAGCGTCAGAGATTTTTGTAACCAATCCATTAACATTTGTACGTGTATTACCTGGAATAGAAAGGATAACTAACCTTTTTTCTATGGGGTCTAATCTTGCTAGAAGCCATAGATCAAACACTTCGCTCAAGCTATCATTCTGACTGTTGCCCAGCATTAATATAGATACTGGTTGTGATAGGGAAGGTGGTTTTGAATTTTTAGGCTCCTCCTGTGAAGGCGAATCGCTTTTGGAAGGAGAATGAACGAGAGTTGGAATTTGGGAAAATGAGGATATTAAAATAAGCAGAACAATCGCACCTCCAGTAATCGAAACCGATGTTACGATTAAAAGTTTGACACCGTGAGCGAGCTTAGTTGCTACATATCCCACGTTTTCCTTATAGATATCAAGATCGATTCTAGCTACCTGACGTGACAAATTAATTGTGAATGGTTTGAATTTACGAATTAAAAGATCTTCTGCACGTTGTTGTATCTTCAATCCCGGCTTAATAGCTTCAGTCAGGCCAGTAGTTTCCTTGTCAGCACCATCTAGCACTTTAGTAGATGAGATAATCTCTTCAGTAGGCAATTTATTAGTGTGAATCACATCTACTATCGTCGAAGATGCAAGAACTTCTTGATGTTTGTGTTCATCAGGAAAACCGTGCTCCAAAGCCTTCAATAATCGCTCGAAGCCATTTTCCTTGAATAAATCAACACACTGAATGTCACGAAAGTCAATTCCGTAATCTTCCCTCCCCAGTTCCAGCATAGGGCAATTGTCTAAACGTAGAGGAATTAGATAAATGGAACCTTGAGGCTTTTTTGCATAAACATTCAAAGCAATCCTGAATTCGCTCTGCACATATCCATCTTTGGAAATAGAACGTTGCGATAGACAAGCAATAAACACCTGACTTTTTTGAATTGCTTTTGGAATCTCCTGCCGCCAGTTCTGACCTGGTAGCAAATCTTCTTTGTCTAACCAGGGGTTATAACCTTTCTGCTTTAAGCGATTGTATAGATCTATAACAGCGGTCTCGTCTTCTTTAGCATGTGCTAAAAATATTTTTAACATCTACTCTGTGCAGCTCCGATCTGATGCGACCTTATGAAGGCTTCGCAGACCTTCTTCTATGATGAATTCTAAACTATCAAACTTATACGGTTTCAGCTTTGACAATCCATACATGCAAACTGGCGCGAAAATCCTATATAAAAAGGGATTGGACCATTTCTGCTCGTGTATAGAATCCGAAAATTTTTAGTTTGTAAGCTCCTTTCCTTAACCTTCGTTAACGAGTCCCAGCATTTTAGAGGTCGTACAAGCGTAGGTGTCACCAGAGGCAATTAGGAGCTGAAAGTGCCTACACGTGAGACGTTCAGCTTTCATCTTGAATGACAGCATACTATGAAAAAATGGCCTTAAAGTTAATGAGTTTTCAACGTTTCAGGCGTTGCGTATGAGCTAATTGCCCCGTATGACAGCTACGCTCGCACGGAGCCTTGTAAGTCGAGCCTGGTGGATTCTGATAGGCCTTTGTTGTCGCCAAAGATTGTACCTTCGACGTCGGCATCCGTGAAATTGGCGTCAGTAAGATCTACATCTACAAGGTCTATGTTCCTTAGGGAATGAATCTAGCGATCGCAGTCTTAGTCGTTTCTTATCCAAAGTCAAAGTAACTACAATTATTTGGGCTTTGAATTGCGCGATCGCATTTCTGCGTGAGCTGTGTCTGAGAGTCGCATGATGGTGTCTCTTTTAGTCGCAGCTTACCCCTGATAGAGCTGGAGC
>JBCBEA010000643.1:0-2690 GCA_038529195.1 Cyanobacteria bacterium J06600_6 | reverse complement strand
CATGGATGCCTGCCTGCGCGCTGATACTTTTCCTAAAATGATGGAGCAGCTACCTGCTCTGGATGCCGATGCTATTGAGGCCTCTCTGGCGATGGTAGACGAATCTGATATCTACATTGGTATTTTTGCCCACCGCTATGGCTATGTGCCAGAAGGGCATGATATTTCCATAACAGAAATGGAGTACCGGCGGGCAGTCGAACGTGGGATGCCCATCTTGATTTTTGTGATGAGTGATGAGGTGTTGGTCCGGCCCTCGGATATTGATAGAGGAATAGCCGCGATAAAGCTTGACGAGTTAAAGACTAAGCTTAAAAAGCGCAAAGTGGTGGACTTTTTCGAAAATCCGCAGGATTTACGTGGCTTGGTGCTAGACAGTTTGGGAAAGATAAAGGCGCAACTAAAGGAAACGGATGAGGAAGAAGATAAAGGTAAACTTTGGGCGAGTAAGCTCCATTACACCTCACCGATCCCGGTCAAGCCTGAGCCATTTATTGCACATCCTTACACCCTATTGCAGGTAAAAGGCCTAATCGGTAGAAAGCCCGAATTAGAATTGCTGACGGACTGGATTACCAAGCCCTCACTTGCTGATATTAGCATCTTCAATATTGTCGCTATTGGCGGAATGGGTAAGTCTGCTCTTACGTGGACTTGGTTTAATAAGATTGCTCCGCAAGAAAAACAATGGGCCGGCCGCATCTGGTGGAGTTTTTATGAGACAGATGCCACCTTTGAAAATTTTGTGCGGAAGACATTGGCTTATGTCTCGGGCAGGCCGGAGGATGAAATTAAGCGCTTGCCTGCAAGTGAACAACAGCAGCAGTTGTTCCAAATTCTGCATGCGGAACCTTACCTAATTGTGTTTGACGGTCTAGAGCGTATTTTAATGGCCTATGCCAGCCAGAATGCTGCTTTCCTGGATGATGACACTGCTTTGGACGATCGGACTGCGAACCGTATTGCGGGGGCAATGGGCTTACCAGAAAGTGGTGGGCAGTCTTTTGTGGGGCGTCATCGTTTGCGCAAGACTACGGATAGTAGGATTGGACATTTTTTGCGGCAATTGACCCAGCTCAAAGAGTCGAAAGTATTAGTGAGTACACGTCTGTATCCCGCTGATTTGCAAACGCGGGGAGGTCGGCCACTTCCTAAGTGTTTTGCGCTCTTCTTACCAGGTTTAAGTGATCAAAATGCACTGGAACTTTGGCGAATATACGGAGCAAAAGGTTCGCGAGAGGAGATGTTACCCACCTTGCAGAGTTTTGATAAGCATCCTTTATTGTTGCAGTTATTAGCTTCTGAAGTGGCGGAGTATCGTGCTGCTCCGGGAAACTTTACCGCTTGGCGAAAGGCTAATCCGGAGTTTAACGTGTTTGGTTTGCCCTTAGTCCAGGTTCAGTCTCATGTTTTGACTTATGCACTAAAGGGACTTTCACCACAAGAATTGCAAACTCTCCATATAATTGCTGGTTTTCGTATGCCTGTAAGTATGGAGACACTCAAAGCTTTATTGATTCAAGGTATTCAAAAAGACCAAGGAGAACGACAAAGCTCTTTGTTTTATTCAGAAAGAGGTTTGGATTATGCCTTAACGAATTTAGAGGATAAGGGTTTGTTAGGATGGGATCGGCAGTCGAACCGCTATGATTTGCACCCAATAGTTCGCGGGGTTGTATGGAACAATATGGGAAATGAGGAAAAGTATGGAGTTTATGGATCTCTAAGAACCTATTTTGAGGCAATGCCGGCTATCGAGGATACTGACAATATTGAAAGTGTCGAGGATCTCCGCCCACCGATTGAGTTGTTTAACTCACTTGTAAATATGAAACTTTATCGAGAAGCCTACTTAGTTTATCGAGATCAACTTTCAGGTGCACTTTTCTATCGTCTAGGTGCAAATAAACTTAGAATCGAGTTATTGATACAATTGTTTAATGATGATTTCTCGTTGACTTTCGAAAGAATCCAACAGGCCTATTTACTAAATTCATTAGGACAAAGTTATGCGTACACTGGCGAACTAAAGAAGGCGATTAATCTTTTTAGCCAAGCGGTAGAAATATATAAAGTAGAAAATAAGGATGAGTATTCTGCGATTGTAAGCATGAATATGGCGCTAGTACGTTTTGCTATTGGAGAACTATATCTTGGCGGTAGCTCTTCTAAAGCTAATAGCTTATTTTTTTCGAAAAGTTCTTCAGAATTCGACAAAGTTGAATCAAATTGGATTTTGGGATTCTTCTATTTTATTACTGGTATATATGATAATGCGGAAACAATTTGGTTAGCTGCAGAATGCTCAGCAGAGCAAGGATCCTTTATAGAGTTGATGGTTGAAATAAATAGGAAGTTATCAGAAATTGCAATCCGGCTTGGCCATTATGAGTTAGCAACAAGTCTACTTTCTAAGTGCCTGAAATTCCGTGGGGATAGCCGAGATCAGAGAAATAATATAAGACTAAGAAGATCCTTAGGTAAAGTCCATTTATATAAGCAAGGTAAAGCTAGTTTTTCTAAGGTGGAGGAAGATTTTAATTATGCATTACGGACGGCGAGAGCGACTCAACTCGTTGAGGAGGAGATCCAAACCCTCACCGCTCTAGCCGAACTCCACCGCCGCAAAAACGAACTTGCCAAAGCCCGCGAATACCTAGACGACATCTGGGACTACGCGGAAGAAGGCC
>JBCBEA010000642.1:0-2697 GCA_038529195.1 Cyanobacteria bacterium J06600_6 | reverse complement strand
GGGTAAATTGCTCGGTTCAAAGACCTTAAATGAGATTCTACCTCTGACAGAACAGCCAGAACGTTGGCAGCAGCTATCAACTGATGTGCAGACCTATGGTATCCGTAACTCTCACATTACGGCGATCGCTCCTAACACATCTTCTTCTCTAGTACAGGGATGTACCGCTAGTATTCTTCCCGCCTACAGCAAATTTTTCTACGATAAGTGGGCAAAAGGCACTGTTCCCATTGCCCCTCCCTTTATTGAAGACTGTTTTTGGTTCTACCGCGAAAACAAAAGCTTAGATCAAAAAGTTGTGATTAAAGCTGTAGCTACAATGCAGCAGTGGATCGATACGGGAATCTCGATGGAGTTGCTGTTTAACCTCAATCAAGGCGTATATTTCCCAGAAGAGCCAGAAAGAGCGGTGAAAGCGAAAGATATCTATGAGACTTTGGTCATGGCATGGAAAGAAGGCTGTAAAGCTGTTTACTATGTCCGCACTGTCCAAAAAGATGACTTTAAAGAGTCTGGTGCAGAAGGTTGCGCAGCCTGTGCCAACTAAACCATAGATAAAACTAATTTAATCGGGTGGATAGCTATTGCTCAATCCACCTTTTTTGCCGTAATTTGAAGACGATGAAAAGTTTAATCTTATTTTTCTGTTCCAGCCTTAATAATTGGTATCTTGCTGATTTTTTAGCCACAGGCTGACAGAGACGGGATAGAACTAGTGATCGCTACGCCTTATCTCGCTCTAAAATATTAAGCCTGCTAGTAAAAACTAAAACTGATTGAGAAAACGCAAATCGCTGTTATACAAACGGCGAATATCGTCAATTTGATGTAGCACCATGGCGAATCTCTCGACTCCAAAGCCTGCTGCAAATCCTGTGTAAACCTCAGGATCGTAACCCACCGCTTTAAGCACGTTAGGATCGACCATGCCACAACCCATAACCTCTAACCATTTTCCCTGCCACTGGACATCAACCTCTGCCGAAGGCTCAGTGAAAGGGAAATAGCTGGTGCGAAACTGGACGGGCAGATCTGAGCCAAACATTCGCTGCAAAAACTCTTTAATCGTTCCTTTGAGATCGGTGAACTTTAAACCCTTATCGATCGCCAGAATTTCTACCTGATTAAACACTGCTGAGTGGGTAGCATCTACGGTGTCTCGTCGGTAAACTCGACCCGGGGCAATAATTCTAATTGGCGGATCATTATTTTCCATGTAGCGAATTTGTACTGAGGAGGTATGGGTACGAAGTAGATTTCCGCCAGGTAAATAGAAGGTGTCCTGCATATCTCTCGCGGGGTGATCTGGAGGAGTATTTAGTGCCTCAAAGTTATAGTAATCTGTCTCTATTTGTGGTCCCGTCGCCACGGTGTAACCAAGACCAACAAAGATATCGAGTACTCGGTCTACGACACCATTAAGAGGATGAACCCGACCCAAAGGACGATTGACCCCAGGCATAGTCACATCAATGCTTTCTGCCTTAATTTGTGCCTCAATTTGCGCTTGCTGAAGATCTTGCTTGCGCTGTTCAAGACTTGTCTGTACTTCAGACTTGACGACGTTTGCCTGAGAACCTACCGCAGGTCTTTCTTCTGGGGATAATTTGCCCATCCCCCGCAAGATTTGTGATAGCTCACCTTTTTTACCCAAATACTTGACTCTTAGCTGTTCTAGGTCATCTAAGCCATCGGCAGTTGCGATCGCCTGAAGTGCGGTGGTATTTAGTTCTGTTAGTTGTTCTAAGATCGAAGTCATTCGGGATAATTAGCAGTGTATGCGGTAACTGATAATAATATACCGAAATGTCTGCTCCTAAACTCGAATCTCAGCGATTAGATGCAGCTTTAAATTATTGGCTTTGCTCATAGCTGGCTATTTTGTTATTTGTAGCACTAAAGGCGCTCGGCAATTGGAAATCAAAATGCCTGTTGTAAGCCCTATTTAGATTCTCATTGGTCAGAACTTCTTCTTTGGTTCCCACGGCGATTAAACTTTTGTTCATTAACAGCAGTTTGTCGTAGTTATTGATGGTTTCGCTCAGATCATGACTGATTACCAGCAAAGCTTTTTGTTGAGCTTTTAATTCTGCAAAAATATCAAAGATAATTGTTTCTGTCTGGCGATCTACGTTGTTAAACGGCTCATCAAATAAAAATAGATCTGCTTCTTGAGCGATCGCCCTAGCCAAAAAGACTCGCTGCTGCTGTCCCCCCGAAAGTTCTCGAATTTGACGCTGGCGATATTGCCACATGCCAACTCTCTCTAAAGCATCACGCACCAACAATTTAGATCGCCGATTATGGTTGCGAAACCAGCCTGTAGAACTGACTCGCCCCATCATTACGACCCTTTCTACTGTCACAGGGTAGTCCCAATCTATTTGCGAGCACTGGGGAACGTATGCCACCTTATTAAGCTGTCTGCTGACAGGTTTGCCAGTCCACTGAACCAGTCCTGTTGATAGAGGAATTAGACCCAAAATAGCTTTAATTAGGGTGCTTTTTCCTGCACCATTAGAGCCGAGCAATCCTGCTGCCTGTCCTGGATGTAGGGTGAATGAAACATTGGCGACAGCAAGGGTCTGGCGATAGTTGACGCTTAAGTTGGCAACTTCCAGCATTTATTAATAAAAATGAGATTCATTCTCATTGTATCCTAAAAATATCTAGAATTAGAATGGTTCCGATTATTGG
>JBCBEA010000641.1:0-2698 GCA_038529195.1 Cyanobacteria bacterium J06600_6 | reverse complement strand
AAAGGTTGCTGAATTAATTACCTTTTTTGCTAGTGAGCAGAACCATTACCGTCATATTTGTCCGTATCGTAATAGCCACCTTTCGTTCCAAAATATAGGCAGGCTACGGTAAAAACTGCTGTTAATACTAAGATTACTAATTTGACATCCATAGAACTCAAAATTTATATTGCTTTAGACTCTACACACAATGATAGTGCGATTTATTTAAAACAATTCTGCACAAATTCTATTAATTAGTCTGAGCTGAGGGACAATTATATTCATCCTAATTATTCAGATTATCTCTATTTTGCGAGTAGCTCATTCTACGCACTTCAGACTCAGCTAACTTCTTCAATTTTTTCTTTGGACTCTGGCTTAGGCGGTGTTGGCAGAGGAATTTCTTCCACTTCTGGGAGCTTTTCTAGCAGTAGACGGGAAGACTGATTGCTCCCAGACAGGCGTTTTAATAATTTTGGTCTGGGATCGTGAATTAGATAGTAGACCTCATCCTGAGGCTGCCATTCTTCGTCGGCGATCGCTACCTGCAAACTGTCCCGACGCTTTACCAACAGAGGTAGCATTTCTCCCGCTCGGACTAAAGCCTGTAGGTGCGCTGATTTAAAAGCAAAATTTGACTCGTTAACTACTGTCCGACCCAATTTTATTTGACCATCATTGATATAGCTATTCCAGGTTTTAACCGCTAGCTGCGGCGTTAATGCCTGACTAACCTTACTCTTGCCAACTTCAGACGTAGTGTTCTGAGGAAAAGCAGCAAGCACTCTGGGGGGTTGAAACTCTTCGGCTGCTCTTTGGGCTAAGACCAAATTAACTTCTCCATTGTTAGTTAAAGCTAAGAAAGTCCCCATCGATTCAATTCCCGCCTCGGCTAACACCTCCGTATCGAGAGCGCTACTTTGAAAGACAGGCAAGTTATCCGCCTCGGCTTTCGCACAAGCTTCGGGATCTGTGTCAATCATCACCACAGATTCTCCAAGCTGCTGGTATAAACGACCCATAAAACGACCTAAAGCATCGCAGCCAATAATTACTGCTCCTTTCGCATCACTGGAGGTAATGTTCAACCAGCTAGCTACCCAGCGAGCCGTCAAGCCTTGGAAAAAAACCGTCATCAAAATAGTCAAAAAGACTAAAGCCTTAATCGCATCACCACCATTGATACCTCTTTCCGTTAGCAAAATAGCAAACAAAGAAGCAACGGAGGCTGAAACAATACCTTTGGGAGCAACCCAGGCTAAAAATGCTTTCTGTCGCCAGTTCATATTGCTATTCCAGGTACAGACTGCAATACTAATCGGTCTGACTATTAACATTAAGACTGCAACGGCAAGAACACTACCCCAACCTAAAGCAAAGACACTGGCAATAGAGAGGTCGGCAGCTAATAAAATAAACAGTACGGAAACGCACAGCACCGTTAACTGACCCTTAAATCTTTTGAGCAGTCTTTCTTCGGGAATATCGGAAGCTTTGACCACAATACCCGCGACGACGGTTGCCATCAGGCCAGACTCACTACGCAGACTCTGGGACAAGCCAAATAAACCCCAGACACCAGCTAGCACCACTAAGTTTTTTAGCTCATCAGAAAGACTGTTTGCCTTTTTAAGCAGTAGCCCTAGCAGCCAACCTCCAATACCTCCCACCACGGCACCAATGCCCAGCCTTAGCAGCAGACCACTCATAATATCAATTGGCGCAGCGTTAGTATTGAGAATAGTGTTAAGTACTACCACTGCTAGGATCGCCCCTACTGGGTCGATTAAGACTCCCTCGCCTTCGAGTAGAGTTGCCACCTGTCGATCTACCCGCACCTGTTTGAGTAAAGGACTGATTACAGTTGGACCTGTAACTACAACCAGAGAAGCATACAGAAAAGCGATCGACCAGGGAAATTCTGCTAGCCAGTGAGCTGCCATTCCTCCGCCAATGAGTGTAATTAGGGTGCCTACTGTCACTAGATTACGCAAGCTACCCGAAACTTTACCCAGTTCCCGCAGTTCTAAATTTAGTCCCCCTTCAAATAAAATAATGGCAACAGAAAGAGCGACTAATACTTCTAAACCTACTCCCAAATCTTGAGGATGAAGTACTTCTAAAGAGCTTGAGCCTAACAAAATTCCGAAGATCAGCAAAAAAACGATGCTGGGAACCTTTAAATATTCAGCTACTACCTGAGCGCTAATGCCTGCTAGAACTGTAATCACTATTTGGATGGTAATTTGAAAAGATTCTTCCATAAGATAAGTAAAAAATTAGCGTTCTATGCAGACTGTTGAGTTAAAGATTTTCAATCAGAGGATTGTTTAACCTGATAAACAGCTACCTTATTTTATTTGTTATTTCGCCATCTTCCTCCCTAGGTTAATCTTTGGATCAGAACTTAAACTTCTCCTAACCTGAAGCAGGAGTTACTTGATCTTGACTCTATGTAAAAAAATTTAGGCTCGATCTGGCTTTTAAACCTCAAAAATTTTACTCGTTTAGTTTAAAACTTATTGGAGAATCGAGATAATTTCTACGAAGTAAACAAACGTGGTTACCCGATTGCTGAAGTATTTTAGCATTTTAGGATCTGAATCGATCTACCTAACAAACGCAAATTATGATTGGCTGAGGATTTAACTTAATTGGATTTATGTCTAACGCCTAGCAAAGTTTATGACATTTTAGTCTAGATATTCAATCTTCG
>JBCBEA010000640.1:0-2699 GCA_038529195.1 Cyanobacteria bacterium J06600_6 | reverse complement strand
ATAAGACAAGTTGTAAGGTAGATAAATTCTACCCCACAAGCTCTAATATTTCTCTTGCCGACTGTTTTACTCTTTAAAGCCCTAATAGTTTTGCTTTTGCAGCCTGGAATTCTTTCTCAGACAGCATTCCTGCTTTGTAGTATTCCATTAGTTTTTCTAGCTCTTGCAATTTGTTATTGCCAGAAGTTGCTGGTGGCGATTGAGGTTCGGAATTTTCTGGAGACGCTGCTTCTGGTTCTGGTTCAACATTGCTAACATCACCCAAACGGTATTGATTAATAATTTGCAGAGCGATCGCCTTTTCACGGGCATAGATAGGTGAATCTTGTCCTCCCTGTTTTTCTAACTCTCTAGCTCTTTGGGTTAAATAACTGGTGAACTTTTGATACAGTTTTTGTTTCTGCGAATCTGTTTCCGCTTCTTCATAGATCCGATTAACCTTTTGGCGAATAGCGTCTAAGTCTGCTCGACAGGCTCGTACCTCAAGAATCTGCGGGACTTCTTCCCAATTAGAAGCTACGTCTACTTTTTCTTTGCCTAAGGCGGTTTGGCGAGTGTAGCGAATACTATTTTCTTTGGTCGCTTTATTGACTTCCAAAAATAGCACTTCTAATGCTCTTGCCTGGACGACTAGCTCGTAAATCTGCGGATTTTCTGGAAATACATCCCAGAAAGGCGGTTCTTTAGTCAAATGTACAGGAATTGGGGGATCTTTGCTTTCTCCCTTGAGTTTTGCCCGTTTTGCCTGGACGCTTTCCCCTAACCACTGCTGGTATGATTGACGTAATTCGGGCATTCCCTGAATACAGCGCAGCGAAAAACCACCCGTTTCCTGAACGAAGACAATGCGATGGCGTTCGGCATCTCCCAGAGGCTTGATCGCATCTTCACTGGGAACAAATTCTCTGATTTTAGGCAGCATTTTTTGAGCAGCAGGATCGCCCGTATTGATTCCTCCCAAAAGTGCCACATTGACGTTAGTTTGCGGAGTGAAGCCCGCACTAGACATGATCGGCGCACTCAACAACATCAGGGGCTGAGACTTTTGATACGCCAAGCGCACATTATTAACAATATCGCCATCATTATTAAAGGCTTTAAAAATGCGATCGCAAGCTGCCAATTCTACTTTTAAACGGCTTTTTTCAGGGGCTTTATCAATTACTGTTTTAGTGCGATCGTAAATGATTTCCCGCAGATCTTCTTCTTGCACCTCCGGAATTTCGGTCAGATCAAATAGGCGCATCACTTCATCTGCCTGTCGGGTTTCTCGCCAGAGGGGACTAGACTGACGCATTACGTCTTCGGAAATCAGGGCAGCAACAGTGTCCATTCCCTGTTCGTAGGCTGTTTTACTGCCGTCATATACACCCGCAAGCTGTTCGATTAAATCTTGATATAGACCATTCATTTCTCGGCGCTCAAATAGCTTGATGCCATTGATCTCCAGCACGTCAGCATTTTCGGTATCCTGTTTGGCTTGGGTATTGAAGTAGTCACGCATCTGTAAAATACGCTGCTGCAGTCGGTTGAGGCGACGTTCTAAAACTTCGCGGTGTTCTTGTAAGCGGGTCACAACTTCTAAGCCCAGAGTCCTAGCTTTGCGACGAATTACCGCGTTAGCACTCCCTTCAATACCAGTTAAAGCAGCATCAGAATACTGCTCCATTTTTGCCTGCTTAGTCAGACCAAACTTATCTTTGAACTCATTAATATCGCGTTTGGCTTCCTCATATTGGCGATCGCGATTCGCCTCAATTTTGGTTTCTCTTTCCTGCTCGCGACGGAATTTATCGGCACTACTTTCAAATACCTGTCCGACGGTGGTTAAGAATACCTGAGCAAACTGAACTCCTCGATTACGGTCTTCTAAAATACTGTAAAGCTCTGCCTCTAGCTGCTTTCTCCCCTGGCTAATAATCTGGTCGCGGTTGCGATACATATTCTGGAGGTAGTCACCATGAACTCGCTCGTCGGGGCTAGTTTCCTTAAGATATTCTGCCCGAAAAGTTTCGACTTTCTCCTCAAGATAAGGCACAAACTGTAAAATATTGCCTTTTTCGGCACTAATTACGCTTTGAGTGCACTTCAGCCTGTCTTCAGCGCTAATTTCGCCCTTAAGCTTATTTGCCCATTCAAAAATCAAGGCGGAAACGGGCTTGTCCTTGGCGATCGCCAAATCTGTCAGGAGTTCTTTCTCTGAGAGGCGCATGCCCTTAAGCATGTCGTCCCGTACCAGTTCGAGCATTTTGGGCGGTAGGGAAACAGACTCATTAAGCCACCAGCTAACAAAATCCGTTGCTAGACGATTGGCTAAAGAAGCGCGAATTTGAGTAATGGGAATTTCGATCGTCGATAGACCGAAACTCATAAAGTTTTTGGGATAGCCTCGCCCTTCAGAGTCGGTAGTCGCCCAGGCGCTCTTGATATTGTCGCGGATTGATCGCTTGTGAGGGGCAAAATCAGAGGTTAGGTCTAAAAAGATATTTTGGGCGATCGCTTCCCGTAGTTGACCCAGCTTAAACTCACTGTCGCCATTTTTCGTCCCGACTAGGTAAGTAAAGTCGAAGGGTGGCTTAACCGAACTGACCTCATCCGTCAGACTAGGACTATACTGCTCGGTGTAGCGCGTCCGATAATCAGAAAAGTAGCTTAACTCCATTAAAGCAGCATAACCGTTTGCCAAAACGGCGTTTTGG
>JBCBEA010000639.1:0-2705 GCA_038529195.1 Cyanobacteria bacterium J06600_6 | reverse complement strand
AGATGAACTAAAAAGCCTAGAGCTTAAAGCTTAGAGCTTAGAGCTACGAACAGATTACTTTGCGGTTTCATACTTTAAATCAGCAACGCCAATAAAACTACTTCGGGGCAATGTTCGTTTCTAAAGGCGGAGTTGAATTAAATACAGATGCCTGTAGGGAAAGATATACACCACTAGTAAGAATAAATATTCCCAGTGCAATTTGACACCATTTTTGCTGAAACAACTTGGTCTTAACTTTCTGAGGAGAATAATCGGCGATCACCACGGAGCGAACACCTGGTAAAGCATTTAAATCGCGATCAGGCAGAGATTTTTCATTTAGCTGCACTTTGAGATGTTTACTATTGATCCTGACTGCGTTGTCGGCGATCGCTGTATTGACAAGTGGTGTTGCCTGCCGATCAAGACAGTTCTCAATCGCATTTAGTACCGATCTTGCTGATTGATAACGTTCTTGAGCATTGTAGCGAATCATTTTTGCCAGAATGTCTTTTAATTCTGGTTCAACTGGGGTTAAATGTGACCAGCTAATTTCGCCATTTCGATCTTCTTCAAACTTCAGAGGATCGATTCCTGTAAGGGCTTGAATACAGATAATTCCTAAAGCATACAGATCGCTGGTGGGACGAGGTTTGCCTCTCGCCTGTTCGATGGGCATATATCCCTGTGTACCCACGGCAACAGTTAACTTAGTCAGTCCACCTTGACCCTGGAGCATATTTTTGACAGTGCCAAAATCGACTAAAACAATTTTATGATCTGTGTGCCGACGAATTAGGTTCGCAGGCTTTAGATCGCGATGAATCACACCTTGGTCGTGAATAAATTGCAGAATATTTAGACAGTCTTTGAGTAACTCGATTACCCGCTCAGCAGACCAGATCCGACCAGAAGCCAATTCGTGAGCTAAAGTTTTACCCTGGATATACTGCTGCACCAAATAAAACTTACCTGCCTCTTCAAAGTAGGCTAGCAGTAGAGGAATTTGAGGATGATGACCAAGATTATGTAGAGCAGCAGCTTCGGTTTTAAACAAACGTCGCGCAATTTTGAGTAGATTGGGCGCATCAAAGCTAGGAGACAGCTGCTTAACAATACAAAGATCTCGGTTTGGAAGCTGAGTATCTTGAGCTAGATAAGTTTTGCCAAAACCACCCTCGGCAACATATTCAATAACTTGATAACGAGAACCTAAGATTTTTCCCTTCACGTTTTCGCCTTTGTTCGGACTCCACTACTAAATAGAATAGCGATAGATTCAAAAAAAAATGTACGGACTAATCATAACTAAACAATACGCCTAATTGAGTTGCTCCTATTTTTTAACAGCGATCGCCTTAAGCAAAATCGACTTCAGGAAAAACATAAAAAGACAAAAAAATAGTCAGAAGCTCATCAAAATAGACAAGATTGCTGACTCAATCAAAGTATTTGAACTTACAGTTAGAAATTCAAATCTTCTAAAGTAGAAACTGGAGCAGCAAAGAACCAACGCTACCCATAAACTTCCCAACTTTTCCATGTCCTCCTTCTTGTGATGCCATATTCTCTTCCGCATCCTGAATCATTGTCATCTTTGTTTGAAAGTTACTAGCAGTTTGTAGACCCAATTCATGCTCTTGTTTCTCAAATAAATCCATTGCCATTTGGGTATTTTTTTTGGCTGCTGTGCGGTAGTCAAAATTAAACTGAATGATTGCCAAACCTAGGTAAGCGGGTGCTAATTCGGAATCTAGCTTGATTGCCTTTTGATAATGAGCGATCGCACCCTTGTAATTTCCATTCTCAGCTTCCCTCACACCCCAACGGTGAAACTGCTCTGCCGAGGCTGCGGAAGTTGTCAAACCTTTGATTCCGTTGAGATGAGCAGAATCTAGATCTACGCCATCTAAATTAGCATTTATTACGTAGGCATTTCTTAAATCTGTACCTGCCAAGTTTGCCCCCGCTAAGTTTGCTCCTGCTAAGTTAGCACCGTGTAAAGATGCACCCGCTAGATTAGCACCGCGTAGGTTAGCACCCTTAAGATTTGCTTGGCTAAGATTAGCACCAGCTAAGTTTGCCTGTGTCAAATCAGAGCCGATTAAATCTGCCTGTACAAGTCCAGCATCGCTAAGATCGCACTCAGAGCATTTTTTACTGCTTAAAAGTTGGTTTAGATCGGTTAAACTTTCTGCTTTTACAGGTGCAGCAATAGCAGTTAAAAGACCAATTACAGCTAATAGTTGAAGTTTCATAAGATTAAAATAAAACATAAAATAGAGCAGAGATTCCGCCATTTTAGCCTTTGCAAATTGGATCGGCTTGTAGGAAAAAGTTTCTCTATCTCTACTGTTACTAACCTGTACTGTTTGCCTAACTTTTTGGATCTAAAGCATCTCGAAGTCCTTCGCCAATATAGTTAATACTTAGCACCGTTAGAAAAATTGCCAAACCTGGAAAAAGCGCCATGTGGGGAGCAGATTCCAGATAGTCTTTGGCATCAAATAACATTCTTCCCCAGGTTGGGACATCGGGAGGGAAACCCAAACCCAAAAAACTCAGAGTAGATTCGGTAATAATGGCGTTACCAACGGCTAGTGTGGCAGCAACAATAATTACGCTTAGAACATTGGGCAATAAGTGAACCCAAATTAACCTGGCTGGTTGAGCGCCGATCGCTCTGGCTGCACTAACAAATTCCATCTCTCGAAGCTTAAGAA
>JBCBEA010000638.1:0-2708 GCA_038529195.1 Cyanobacteria bacterium J06600_6 | reverse complement strand
CTATAGTTACCAGTATCAAGTCTGGTTTTACCGTCCAGTCTCTAGTGCTAACCCCTAAGAATAAGAATAAACCGAGAAAAATTATTTGCGTTACACGAGCATCTTTAAATAGCATCAATCGTTAATTAATAACAATTCAACGCTTCTAGTATGTCTGCTGAGATTTGAAAATAGGGTGGCGTTACAGTTTTTGTAACATCGGTAATTAGCTAGTAATCTCTAAAGGCGTTTCGGAATCTTCAATTGAGTTATGCTGTTGGCGAGTATGAATTAGAAGAGTAACCAGAGAATAGTAGCTAAACCCCCAAAATATGGCATAAATCAGGATAATCAGCCAAGAATCTGCATTTGATAGATTAAAGCTATTGGTATTAAACTGCATTGTTTTTAAGAATTAAATTCCAACCTAATTTAACGTTAGCCTATGGAGAGTTCGATCAATGTTTTGAGCAATACTAATTAGGTACAAATATGGGTTTTATTGTGGAGATTAGGTTTAAATAGGGTAATTTTTTCTAAACTAGATAGAGAATTAACAATAAATAACGAATAAATATGACAGATAATACTGCGTTGCAGCGTTTTCGTGCAGCTTATGAAAACCGTTACACTTGGGATAGTGATTTTCCTGGCTACACAACTAAGTTAGAGTTGAAGCAAGGAGATGAAGTATACAGAGGAGACATTAGGGTAAACAAGGATTTGTCGGTCGAAGTGTCTGGAATTGAAGACGAAAAGGTATCAGAAAGCGTCTATAACCACATGCGCGACGTAATTACCCACCGCAAGCGCAACACTTTTGAAAATGCTCACGGTAAAAGCACCTTTACTTTAGGAGAAGAAGATAATACTGGCGCAGTAGAGATTTTAGTTAAGGGTGACTCGATGGGGTCTAATTATAAAATTCGCGGGACAGAAATCTGTCAGGTTAGCCGTGTAATGGGTCCAATGGCTTTTGTAATCAATACTAATGAGAGTTTAGACACTGGAGAAGGCTATATCTCTGTGGGCTACAATGCTATCTTTCGCGACTCTAAAACTAACGATTTGAAAGCTAAAAGAGAGTTTGAAGAGAGCTATGAACAGCTAGGTAAATATTATGTACCCAAGCATCAGGCGATTGAATCTATCGATCCTGATCCTAACTCTGATAAAATCACCACCGAATTTATTTTTTCTGAAACTAAATTATTAGAACCAGCAGCAGTTGTATAATTTATGCTAACTCTGTCTATACCGCGTTAGGATCGAAATATAGTAATACAGTTAGATCAACTAAATCAACTATGACATTAGCATTAACAACGGACAATGTAGAAACCGTCTTAGACGAGCTGCGTCCTTATCTGATGGCTGACGGTGGAAACGTCGAATTAGCCGAAATTGAAGGTCCGATAGTTAAACTTCGGCTACAGGGCGCTTGTGGGTCTTGTCCTAGCTCGGCGATGACTCTGAAAATGGGCATCGAACGTCGTTTACGAGAAAAAATTCCTGAAATCGTTGAAGTCGCACAAGTAGTTTAATTTGAGCTTCTAGCCAATTAAAACAGTATATGTCTGTGAGCGAGCAATTAGTTTTGTCTCGCTTTTTTTATTATTTTTTACTCTTGACTCTCTACTTATTGGTATGTCATCCTGACGCAAATCGCATATTATCAGGTTTATGACAGATTTTTCTTATGTTGGCTTTGTTTGGCTTGGAACAGTTGGGATTACCTTTTTTACCTGGTTAATTGTTCACTTTAATGGCAAAGTTATTTGTGCTTTAGTAGATTATTTTGGCTTTGTTTTTGGCATCAGTAATCAAGCTAACGCAAAGCGCACAACCTGGTTAAACATCGCAACAGAAGTAGAGATTATTCTACTGGGTATCATGCCTTTGGCGATCGCATCTTTGCTCAGTACTGCCAACGGTAATTGTTACAGCAGCGTTAACAGTTTTTTGCTGACAGAAGTAGCTATGCTATGCCTGTTTTTTTTGATTCCTCGACACTTGAAACAGAGACAAAATTTTGGAGGCGAACATTATTATCGATCGCACTGGGCTGTATTTGTGATCGCAATTGTTTGGTGCTTAGTTTTTGCAGTTTGGAGTGAGTCGGCGATCAATCCTCAAGAGTATTTGGGAGCAGAACGTTTACTGATAAATAAAAACGCTGATATGTGGTATTACGTTCGCCGATATGCTGCTTACACCTTAGATAATCTTAGTTTTGGGAGTAAACCTGCCTGTGATTATCTACAGCTGAGTCCTAAAAAACTAAGTTCTTTTATTGGTTCAATTATTGTTTATCTTACTCCGAACACGACCTTAGGAATTACCTGGTTTCAAGGATTATTAGGCTGTACTTTGTTTTTAAGTTTGTTTGGCAATTGGTATGGGTATAGCTATCAGGACAAGAAGTTATCTAGTTCGGGAACTATTACCGCGCTAATTTGGGCAATTGCTTCTCCCGCTATTTTTTGGCTGTTGATCAGTGCGTATTTATCCAACTCTTTATTTATTACTATATTTGTTTTCGGGATTACTGCTGCACGTCGAATATCTTTAAATGATCTAAGATATCCTGGTTATGCAAAATATATAATTTTATTTGTCTTTATTATTAATATATTTTCTTTTTATTTAGTAGTCTTACCTATTGCACTTCCATTTTATTTGGCAGTCGCAGTAGTTTATGAATCAGCAACATATTTAAATTCAAAAAC
>JBCBEA010000637.1:0-2716 GCA_038529195.1 Cyanobacteria bacterium J06600_6 | reverse complement strand
AAAGTCACAAAAGATGATATTCGTAATTGGTTTGCTCATTGCTGTTACTGTACTTCATGACTATGAGAATTGCTATATATTTTCGTCCTGAACGAGAAGATGATAAATAAAGTAGTGATATTCCAAATCTCGCCGATGAAAGTGCAAGCATTTGAAAAGGTTATTGTTCCAGACATCGTTGTTCCAAAAATCTTCGGTGATAGGTAGGTGGTGATTGCAAAGGAACTGAGTGACTTTATAGCTAACAAAGGCAGGATTAAGATCTAGATAAGCATCAAGTTCTTGACCTTCGAGCCGTGATATTGCAGCAAAATCTACTTGAGGATGTGGACGGATATAAATAGGTTTGGAGGTATCGCTTTTTGTTGGTAAATTACTTATCTTAGATTGCCAAAAGACAGAATCACTTCGGAATTCTTCGGCAAAGTCGTCAACTGAAATTGCACCAGATTCAAAACTTTTCATGACAAGTTTCTTGTCAATGAAAGTAAATATTGGATATTGGGGCATTAATGCTAAATGAGTTATCAGCAAACAGGCTAATTTATAAGAGATAGCTGATATGGTCTGTAGTCGATCAATTCTTATCTTACAAATACTTTCGTTGTTTATACTATCGTTTCTGATGATAGTTTCAATATCTTCTACCGATGCCCCCAGCTCGGTAAAGAAAGCTAACGGAATATAGCCGTTTTCTTCAAGACAGTACATGGGCATCTGGAGGATTTCGGGAATAATTTCAACATCAATTTTGTCTAAAGGAGTAATAACCATAAGTGCTTAGATTAAGATGACGATCTCAGTTTAACGAGTAATTCAAACTATTTACCCAAGGCAGAATTGATGTTGTCAATTAGAGTTTTTTTTGGCTCGTAAAATATCCAAATCTGCCAAAAAATACCCAAACTTTTTAGCAATAATTTATTGTGAATTTTTGCTAAGTGAAATAAAATTCTGCTAGAACATATCTTTTCATCGATATCAATTTTAAAAGAATCTTTCTGCTTTATTACTCGCGATCGCAAGCGAGAATCAAGAATCAAAAGCGATGGTTCTACTAGATTTTTACGGCGACCAGGAGATTTTCGGTGAGACTTGCTATCAGATCCATATAGCATTTCTTTACGGTATTCGTTGGTAGTTAATCTTGACCCTTTAGGGGGCGGATCGAATTTATAGGGGATTCAGATGGTGGGGATATTGAAGAAAAGAATAGACTTTTCAAAATTAATTTGAATGGCTACAATTGAGAACCAAAATCATCTCAATTTTTGTGTTTTGTTAAGTAGAAGTATTTATACCGCTATTACTCATTATCTCAAATGACAAATTCGCTCCCAGCCTTAAAATCTTTATATACAGCAGGTCTGGCAAACAAAGAGATCGTGCTTTACGAAGGACAGTTGGAAATTGATCTTGGAAACAACAAAATACAGGGTACTGGGCGGGTAAGATATGTTTGGTTTCCTAATCCTCAAATTCAGTTTGATTTTTTAACTCAAAATTCCATATTTGAAATACTACAGAATTTCAATAGCTTAAATAGCAATCAAACATCTAATCTAATCCTAGTAGATATTTCTGCTTCTCCTGTTAAGATGTTTATCTCATCATGTACATCTGATGGAAATATCGGTAATTCTATATATGGAAGAATTGATGAAGCAGTCATTATTAAAGAAGAACCCGAACCCGATCTATCTTATATTCTGTTTCATGTAGTAAATTTCCATAATTTTACAGGGGCAGAATCTGTAACTTTACAAACTCCAAGTTCAATTAGCTTTCGTTCAAGGCTGACTTTTAAAGAGGCAGGTTGGAAATTAACTTTAGATGAAATCAAAAGCACAAAGGGTAGTGTGTCTTCTTTAAAACAGATTGGGGGATTTGCCATAACCCACATAGGAAGATTAGAGAAATTGGACGGGAGTACTTTTTCATCAGAAGATGGAATCTTTTTTCTAAAGAAATTTAGTAAATTTCTATCTTTTGTAAGAGGATTTCATATTTCTATAATTTTGCTTAGTGGTTACGATGCAAATGCTAAGAAAATATGGGAATATTGGGAAGCATCAAGAAGTGACTCTTGGAAAAATGTGCGTTCGTGGAGTCCGCAGAACCAAGAAAGTGAACTAACACAAGTATTTCCTGGATTTCTTCAATGGTATGATAGCTGGGATGATTCAGAAAAAAAAGCTCTTGACTGGTATCTAGAAGCTAATTACAATCCGACTGTAGAGTTGGATACAATCGTTGTACAAGTTGCATTTGAATTATTGGCGTGGGTATTTCTTGTTGAGAAAGGAGCGAAAAAGTTTTCTAGATCCCAATTTGGTAAGCTGACTGCAAAAAATCAAATACTAGAATTGTTCAAAGAATTAAATATTTCCTCTCAGATACCTTCAAATAGTTCGTTTCTAAATGACTTAAACCAGTTTGCAGCGCAAAATAGTTGGATAGACAGCCCTAGTATTATTACTGGAATGCGTAATGCCATAACTCATGCAAAACCTCAAAAGCGAAATCAATTACATAGTTCCTCTCCTATGGTAAAAATAGGTGCTACTCATTTAGGCTTATGGTACTTAGAGATCGCATTACTGAAAATATTTAATTATCAGAGTTTTTATTTCAATCGATTAGAAGAAGTAAATCAAAAATTAGTTCCCTAATTAAATCAAAATTTAATTTCAATCTAGGAAATACTAAAGATAGT
>JBCBEA010000636.1:0-2716 GCA_038529195.1 Cyanobacteria bacterium J06600_6 | reverse complement strand
AGAAATTAAGCATCAGCTAGAGGTGCAGGCGGAAAAAGAAAGGGAAAAAGCGCAGTTTGTGGCTCATCTCAAGCAGGCACTAGAGGGAGAAGAGATTGCCTGGAGTGAGAGCGAGCGTCTGCGTTTAGAGGCGATCGAAAAAGTGGTTTTACAAAGTAGCAATGCTTCTAAACTAGCGCAAGAAACTCTTAAACAAGCGGGCAGAAATGCCGACCCTCAAGGAGCTTGGCAACTGCTGGTGGATATTGGCTGGTGGAGCAAGCATGAAAATCTCTTTCTACGCCGTAGTGCTTATCCAACAACATTCTCTAAAAAGGTGCTTGATGTGGTGCAACCTCGTCTCCAATCCGATCCCGATTTAGCCGATGAAAACCGTTTAGATTTAACTCATTTAAAGGTTTGTACTATTGATGATGAAAGCACTACCGAAATTGATGATGGCTTAAGCGTTGAGTATTTAGCCGACGGTACCGCTAAGATTTGGGTACATATTGCCGATCCGACGCGGATTGTTAATCCAGGAGATGAGCTGGATTTGGAGGCTCGTCGTCGCAGTACCAGCCTTTATTTACCCACGGGAATGGTGCCGATGTTTCCATCGGAACTAGCAACCGGTCCAATGAGTCTAGTTCAGGGTAAGGTCTGCTCCGCTCTAAGTTTTGGCGTCATCCTCGACGAAACGGGTGGTATCCAAGAATATGAAATTCATCCTAGTCTGATCAAGCCGACTTACCGTCTTACTTATGATGATGTCGATGAAATGCTACAGCTAGGGGTGCAAAACGAACCTGAAATTGCCGATTTAGCCAAAAGCTCCTACCTACGAAGAAGCTGGCGCAAATCTCAGGGTGCAATTCAAATTAAAATGCCTGAGTCGGTTATTAAAGTTAAAGATAACGAGGAAGTAACAATCGAGCTAATTGATAGTTCTCCTTCCCGTCAGCTAGTGGCAGAAATGATGATTATGACGGGGGAAATCGGCGGAAGATATGGCATTGAGAATAATTTACCTTTGCCCTATAGAGGACAGCCTCAGCCCGAGCTACCACCAGAAGAAGAATTACTACAGTTACCTGCGGGACCCACTCGTTTTTGCGCTATCCGTAGCTGTATGCCCCGTAGTGAAATGAGTATGTCTGCTATCCGCCACGCGAGTCTTGGTTTAGATAGCTATGTTCAGGTGACTTCTCCCATTCGTCGCTATACAGATTTACTTTCCCATTTTCAAATTAAAGCGCACCTGCGAGGCGAAGAATTGCCCTTTGCGCGTGAAGAACTCCAGGAGATTGTCTACAGCGTCAGCAGTTCGTCTTATGAGGCAACTCTAGTTGAGCGTCAGACCAATCGTTACTGGAGTTTGGAGTATCTTAGACGTAATGCTAAATCAGTTTGGGATGTGCAGGTTTTACGCTGGCTACGAGAGGATGAGGATCTGGGCTTAATTCTGATCGAAGACTTGGGGATGGAGTTACCTCACCGTTTTGATCGCCCTGTAACATTGGGTGAGCGTATGGAAATGCAGGTATCACATGCTGACCCCCAAAGAGATGAGGTGCGCCTGCGAGAAATAACTGAAGCAGAGATTCAGGCAACGAGTAGTTAAGAAGACGGTCTACAAAGCAAATACGATATTCCAGCGTATCAGAGAAGGTGTTAAGCCAATCTGATCCAGCTGGCTGGCGATCGCGATAAATATACTCGTCATTAATATTTAGATCGCCACTCGCGTAAAAATAGAAGACAACAGGCTATACTAATTTAAGTATTGAGCAACAGCCTCTCTTTTCAGAAGTAAGGGACAATGAATATCTAGCCACAGCCATTAGTTAACAAATCTTGAAGGTTACCCAAAGGACGGATAGGCAGTCTTGGGTCAAAAATTTTTTTCAACTCAGAAGTTATCGCCTTCACGAGCGATCGCAGTTTAATGGCTGATTAACCTCAATAAACCCCTGTGTAAAGCTGTTTGTCTAAATGAATAGCATAGATATCCGCCCTAAAGGATTCCTAAAGGACAAAGGGACAGCCCCTTCGGAGCAGACCGCCCTAGCGGGCTAGAAGCCAGAGGCTTCGCACGACTAGCGACTCTTCGAATCGCGCACTGGGACGCTGCGCGTCCATCCCGCATGTAGCTTCGCAAATAGCTTCGCGTCCGACAGAATTCGGCAATTACTAGCATCTGTGTTGGTATCCCGCTATCCATCGGCGGAAATATATCTTATCATTATTTAACAATTAGCTTTATAATAAGCATCGTTGCCATCAGCAATTAGATTGGCTGCATAACGCTTAACAGATCGTCGAGATCTAATCCTGGAAAGGGTCGGATCGATGACAAATAATCCATGACCTCACCGCGCAGCGCCTAAACAATGATTTCCTTTGGGATAAAAGTCCGCAAACGTGAGGTTTGTAATAAACAAGTATATAGACACAAATGAAAGACCTTTCTCGATATCGGAACATAGGCATCTTCGCTCACGTGGATGCTGGTAAAACAACGACCACTGAAAGAATCCTCAAGCTGACTGGCAAAAGCCACAAAATTGGTGAGGTACACGATGGCGAAGCTACAACCGACTTCATGGATCAAGAGAAGGAGCGTGGTATTACTATTCAGTCAGCAGCGACAAGCTGTTTCTGGAAAGACCATCAGTTGAATATTATTGACACTCCTGGTCACGTAGATTTCACCATTGAAGTTTACCGTTCTTTG
>JBCBEA010000635.1:0-2724 GCA_038529195.1 Cyanobacteria bacterium J06600_6 | reverse complement strand
CAGCGATTAGAGATGCAATAGACAATGGGACTAATATAGATATCAAAATTGTTGATCCAGTTGTTAATGCTGCTTTTCTGCCTCTTACTTATGATGAAAACGCTATGAGAGAATTTGTGAGAAGGAATATTCCAGCTCTGAACAATTTTACGCCTGGCTCTTTGAGTTTTGCGGTCGATCCATTTACTGGTACTGCTTTAATAATAGCTTCTGTTGCCATTATCATATCTACGGCGGCGGCTGGAACTGCCACTGTTATACTTGCGTTGGCAGTTCTTCAAGCAATACAAAAATGCGAAGACATAGAGGCAAGGCAAGAAGATCCAACTACTACTGTGAGTACAAATGGTTTTACTTTTGGTGGTGGAGGTATAAGATTACTTATAGGCGATTGTAGGCGGTAATATGGGGTTCTTGGGGCAGATCTAGTGCTACGATGCAAAAAGTTGGATCGGGAAACCATTCTCAATTGACCAGAGAAATATCTTTCGATGATAAGGTGTAAGTGATTATTTTTAACTGGCTATTGGTTTATTGGTTATTGGTTGCTAGCTAGTGGTTAGCTAGTTTTTTCAATCCAGCTACGGTCGTAGCTTTTTTCTCGCTGTCACCGATAATCAAGTAAAAATAGGCTGGATTCCTTTTTCCATTACTTCTAACATAGTCCGGGGCTTGGTCAGTCACGATCGCCTGACCATATTGCTTGCCGACTAGAGATTTTGTTGGGTTCGTTTCAATTTTTCCGTCGTTTGGGTAGGGTATTTTTATTCCGTTAACCCCGTCCTTAGCAGTAGTAGCTTTTGTTTTAGATTCTTCCATATCAGTAACTTTAGAAGTAGTGGTTTTATTTTTCTTGCGACTAATTTTTCCCCCGGCTGCAACTGTTTTCCGATTCTTCAGTGCTATCTCGCGTGTTTCGCTGTCATAGGACTCCGGTGGAAGCGTTAATAGTTTGGTGTAGTGGACTACTGACTTTTCGGAGTCATGCCCCACAATCGACATCACAAATCTGTTCTCTGAGACGTGTTGAGCGCGCTGATACTCCCTATCTAGCCTATAGCAGATATAGAAGCTGCGGTGGGTGTAATATTTTTCCAGACCCCAGGATTTCCAAAGCGTTTTTCTGGCTTTGCTGCTGATATTTCCTCTGGTCTTATCATCGAACAGTAATGGGTCTACGTTCAAAGCATGTTCAGGGAGCAAATATCGACATTTAACCCAGGTCTGAGCGTCAACTACTATAGTTTTGAAGATAAACTCGTAATCATCTACGGGTTTTTTAGCCAACCCTACGGCTTTCACGTGGTTCTCGTCTACTACCTCGAATTGGCAGTGACCGTGAATCTCACAACCTCTACGACCACTGGTTGCCATTAACGCCATACTAACTCGATGCCAAAGACCCTTCTTCTTTCGATAATCGTCGTCATTGTTTACCCAGGATTCTAGAGTCCGTTTAGCGAAGTCTAAAATCTCATCGGTCTTAACTAAAACGAGATCTTCGGATTCTCGATTGGCTACTTTCTCTTTATCCTCTATATTGATTTCCTTGCGCTTGTCTCTGGTTTGCTTAGAGTAGCCTTTAAAGCACTCATCAGCCCATTCCTTTGACACCATGTTCTTAGCTTTCAGACCAGCCAGCAGGTGCTTCAGCCTTCCTAGCTTTTTCTTGGCTGCGGAGATGTCGCTAAAGTTCTTGAGATTATATCGACCTAGATAAGCGCCATGAGTTGCTGCATCGGCTTCGTTTTGGTAAGCCTTAACCAAAGCATCTGCTGAAAATATATCTTCATCGTTGTTAGCTAACGCTTCAGCAGCCATAGCATTTTGTTTGGCGATAGCTGGAGCAGCAAACGCTATAAGAGCTTCGATTAACTCAGGTTTAGTTAATTTACTAAATGGGAAACAATCTCTAGCTAAGTCTTGAAGCTGGTTCTTTCTTAAGCCCTCTAGTTCAATGCGATCCATCATTGCAATATCGCTTTTTCTCTGGTTCTTTTCCTTGGTGGTCAACGGAACTTTACTCATAATGTTTTTATGTAACTTTTTTAACTACAATCTAATATTAACAACTACACGGTTACATGTCAACCCGGGTTGGTATACCGAGTAAACAGGCGATCAAAAAAAGTAGTTAAAAGTAGTTAAAAGTAGTGTTTAAGATTAAAAATGTAGGGTAAAAGTCTTGAAATGGCTAAAAATAAACAAAAATCGCTGGAAAAGGAGAAGTCCTCGCTTCGTATTGAGGCTCAGAATTATTTTTCTTGGATGGAGATAATTTTCGAGTTGCTAGAAAATAACGCTATCTCAGCAGAATCTAACGCGAACGAGACCGAGAAGCTTATTGTTAAAGCGGTTAATCACCAACGAACTAAGCTTGAACTCGTAAAATTCCTAACCAAACGCTGTAGAGAAGATAGCGAGCATCTTGGACACAGCGCTGAAACAATTGACCTCCGAGCAAGGTTAATTGCCGAGGTTTTGGGTACGATGTCAATCCAACAATTACTGGAGATTATTTAAATGTCAGCTAAGACAGACAAACAAAAAAAAGTTATTGATATTTTAGTCACTGGTTCAACTTTGGTAGAGGCTAGTAAAGTGACTAAAATCCCTCTCAGCACAATTCAGCGTTGGAGTAGTAGAGACTTAGAATTTGTCCGCGCTCTCAGAGTAGCCTTAAGAAAGTACACCTTGCTAAATCTTCTGGCTAGTGTGCCTCAT